>JBBDIG010000022.1 GCA_040880525.1 Bacteroidia bacterium | reverse complement strand
CGGGGGCGCCCCCGCCCAGGAAGCTGCCCGGACAGAGTTCCGATTACACACCCAACGGAACCTTATCAGCAGGTAATATTAGAGGAACGGGTATCAATGCTTATGCCTCCTATCTTTTAAAAACTGATTCCCTCGGCAGTTCTGGCTGTTTCGAGAAGGACTTAGATGTGACCGTGCTTAATCTTGAGCCAAAATTTTCCAACTATGACCTAATAATTCAGGAAGGTGGTCTTACAGAGCAAGACGTCATGCTCACAGTACGGAATTTACCATTCTCCCAAAAAACCATCTGCACCAACTTCCAGCCCACGGCTCAACTGCCCGGTGACACCACGCTCTGTTTTGGTACAAAGCTCACGATAGATGCGCGCCTTGTAAACGGCCTTCCCACCAACACCAGCCCACAATGTCGCTTCCTGTGGAGCACCGGAGATACTACGCCCGTGGTGAACTTCAGCAAAGCGCCTGGTATGCACAAAATCTGGGTACAGATCAGCAAAGGCGGCTGTGTGAGTTCAGATACCATGCAGGCCACCTTCCTGCAAAACTTCCTGGTAGACCTCGGCCCGGACAAAGAAATTTGCCCATACGACAGCACTTTGCTTAATGCAGGAACCCATGCCGTGAACTTCAACTGGTATTTGCCCGGTGGCGATACGGTGAAAGCGCAGCAAATCTTTACACAGCAGGAGGGCCAATACCGCGTCCGCGTAGCCGATGCCGGAGGTTGTGTGGATTTGGACACCATCCACATCAGCCATTATCCGCTGCCAAAAACCAGTGCCGGGCCTGATTCAGCCATCTGCTTCGGACAGACGATAACGTTGCAGGGCGAAGGCGGCATCACCTACACCTGGCAGCCGCCTGACCACTTGGACAATGCTTTTGTCGCCAATCCCAACGCCACACCTCCCGATAGCATCCGCTACTGGCTCATCACCAGCAACCAGCAAGGCTGCCGCGATACGGATGATGTTTTCATAGCCGTCAGCCCACCGCTCTTTGCCACGCTGCCTGGTCAGCTTTTCGTCTGCCCAGGCGATTCCTTCCGGCTGGAAGCAACCGATGTAAAAGGCGACACCGGCCACTATACCTTTACATGGACGGATTCAGCAGGAACTGTATTGGTCACCGGAAATCCTGCTTTTCTTCACCAGGAAAACATAACATCCAAAATGGTAAATCTAAAATTAGAGGATGGGTGTAGCAACGCATTTATTGATAGCATTGAAATCATCGTCAATCCCGCAGCAGATGCGGCTTTCACGGCCACACCCACGGAAGGCTGCGCGCCACTGACCGTAGCATTTCAGTCCACAGGCAGCGGCTGGGAATGGGCGCAATTCACCGCAGGCGAGGGCGATACGTCAGAAACCATAATTCCGCAACACACCTACCGTCAGCCGGGCATTTATCATCCTTACTTCAGTATCATCACCAAAGCGGGCTGTACCGACAGCAGCAGCCAAACCATTATCGTCCATGCTACGCCCACCGCCAATTTCACAGCCGCACCCCAGCCCACACGAATTCCCAATACCACCATCACCTTTTCAGCGAATGTCACTGATGCAGATTTTATAGAATGGGATTTTGGGGATGGCGCCACGGAGGCAGGAAATTACGAGACAATCCACACTTACCCCGACACGGGCCGCTACACCGTCATGCTCACCGCCACCAATGCTCACTGCACCTCCACCTACAGCCGCACCATCATCATCCGTGACCTCATCCGCATCCACCTGCCCAACGCCTTCAGCCCCGGCAATGACGGACTGAATGAAACCTTTACGCCCGTCACCACCGCCATAGCGCACTACCAACTCACCATTTACAACCGATGGGGCGAGCAAATCTGGAAAGGAGAAAATGAAGGCTGGAATGGCACTTCAGGCGGAGCAATGGTACCAGAAGGTGTTTACCTGTATTTGCTAAAGGCCACAGACGATACTTCTGCTCCGCATTTTTTCAAAGGGAATGTGACGGTGGTGAAGTAGTTCCAGCTTTTGCGAATGGATGAAACAATTATTGCAATCACCGCAGGCGGGACGCCTGGGGATAGTTCACACTCCGCTAAAAGGCGGAGCGAGAGCGGGGATATATCTCAAAGACGGATTGCAAAGGAAGTTGGTATCAGTCAAAGTGAGGTTCATAAAATATTAAAAGAAGCCGATTTGAAGCCCCCACAAGATTGTATACTGGTGTGGAAAAAGTCCTGATCCTGAGTTTGAAAAAAGATGACTGAAATTGGAGGCCTTTATATGAATCCACCTGAAAATGCCCTTGTTATTTGCGTGGATGAAAAAACACAAATTCAAGCTTTGGACCGAACCCGGCCAGAACTGCCACTTCGCTCTGGAAATCCAAAGAGACAAACCGCTACCTATAAAAGAAACGGGACAGTAGGATTGATTGCAGCACTTGCTGTTCATACCGGAGAAATTACAGGGAAAACAATTGATACTAATAATGCGGAAAATTTCCTGAAATTCTTAAAAACGCTTGATAGGACTTAATAGGCATATAAAACTTCACATTATCATTAATAATTTAGCTGTTCACAAACATAAATCAATAAAGGAATGGCTTTCAAAGAAAAGTAAAGATCCAGATTCATTTTACACCTACTTATTATTCTTCTTGGTTAAATCAAATTGAGATATGGTTTAACATTTTTACAAAGGACGTTTTAAAAGGAGGTATCTGGACCTCCAAAAAAACAGTTAATTTGACCAATTGCTGGAATACATTAAAACCTACAGCGAAGAAAGGGCAAAACCCTTTAGCTGGACCTCTACAGGAAAAAATTTAAAAATTAATTAGTTTTCTTTTCATGTAATCAGCACACTGGCACAGAAACCCCTCCTTTCCTGCCCAACCCAAATCTTCCTCTTATTTTTGCAGCCGATTGAAATTTCAACCCAAAAAATTATCCGGACAAATGAAGTATGATCTGATCATTATTGGCAGTGGGCCTGGCGGCTATGTGGCGGCTATTCGTGCTGCACAGCTTGGTATGAAGGTAGGCGTGGTGGAGCGTGAGAGCCTGGGCGGCATCTGCCTCAACTGGGGTTGCATCCCTACCAAAGCCCTGCTGAAGTCCGCCCAGGTGTTTGAGTATATTCAGCATGCTCAGGATTATGGCATCAGCGTTTCTGATGCAAAGGCTGATTTTCCGGCTATGATTAAACGGTCGCGCAGCGTAGCCGGGGCCATGGCAAACGGAATCCAGTTCCTTTTTAAGAAGAACAAGGTGGATGCGCTCATGGGCACAGGCAAACTGACGAAGGACAAGAAAGTTGAAGTGACGGACAATGACGGAAAGAAGCAGACTTATGAGGCTAAGAATATCATCATTGCGACAGGAGCACGTGCGCGGGAACTGCCCGGAATAAAAATAGACGGCAAAAAGATCATTGAATACCGCAAGGCGATGTCGCTGGAAAAACAACCGGAGACAATGGTGGTGATAGGTTCCGGTGCTATCGGGACGGAGTTCGCATACTTTTATAATGCCATTGGAACTAAGGTGACGATGCTGGAGTACCTGCCGCAAATTGTTCCCAACGAGGATGAGGAGGTGAGCAAGGCGCTTTTGCGTATTTTTAAAAAGCAGGGCATGGAAGTGTCAACAGGTGCGGAAGTAACGAAAGTGGATACATCTGGCAGCAAGTGCAAGGTTACGTATAAGAAAGACGGCAAGGAGCAAACGCTGGAATGCGATGTGGTGCTTTCGGCTACCGGAATTCAGCCCAACATTGAGAATATAGGATTGGAAGATTTGAAGATTAAAACGGACCGTGGTATCATCGTTACGGACGAATATTATAAAACCAATGTAGATAATATCTACGCTATTGGCGATGTAACGAAAGGTCCTGCACTGGCCCACGTGGCTTCGGCTGAGGGAATTATTTGCGTGGAGAAACTAGCAGGCCAGAAACCGGAACCACTTAATTATAACAACCTGCCTTTCTGCACTTATTGCATTCCAGAGGTGGCATCAGTTGGCTACACAGAAAAGGCTGCGAAAGAAGCGGGCTATGAACTTAAGGTTGGAAAGTTTCCCTTTACGGCATCAGGTAAGGCGAAGGCTGCGGGAGCACCCGATGGTTTTGTGAAGGTGATCTTCGATGCGAAATACGGAGAGTGGCTTGGCGCCCACATGATCGGCATGAACGTTACGGAATTAATTGCAGAGGCGGTAGTCGCCCGTAAGCTGGAAACCACCGGCCATGAGATCATCAAGAGCGTACATCCGCATCCCACTATGAGCGAAGCCATCATGGAAGCAGCGGCTGCCGCCTATGGCGAAGTGATTCATATTTAGCATGGCAAAATAGTTCTGCTGATAAATTAAAAAACTCCACTCTGCAATCAGCGAAGTGGAGTTTTTTGATGAACCAAAATTTAGATATAAAAGCTCAAAGGACACTAAGGGGCACGAAGGTGCTATGCGCAGCCAGCTTTTTCAGCGCGGTATTCCTATTCTTCCTTGTCTATAAAGCTGTTCTCATTTCCTTTTACCTTTTCCAGATATTGCCAGGTGCCATATTCATCCATTTTCTCAATAATGAAATATTCCACACCATTTTTCCAATGATGATAGTCTGACCATTTCAGGAGCACATTGTGATCTTCCGTATTTTCAGCAGAAAGCAGGATTGAAGATCCGGGATTTCCTTGTTTGCCTTCTATATCACAACGATTGTCAGCCCGTACAAGGTAATAGTAATTCTGTGATTTCACGTAAGCCGTATGGTCCACATAGCTGGTAGCCTCGGCAGGAAGTTCGGCAATCTCTTCAAAGAAACTGCTGTCAACGGAGCGGAATATGGTGAATCCCGAAACTTTGGCTGAAGCTACCGAGGGTTTTGCCCATTCGGTAAGCACAGCCCGGTCGTCTATCACAGTACTTCGCACAATATCCACAGTCAGAGTGGTAATTGAATCAGCCGGTTTGGCAACAGCGGTATCACTAAATGAGTGATAGGTTTCTCCACATAGCCGGGTAGCCTGAATGCGATAACTGTAAAGACGGGGACAAGCCGTTTCATCTAAAAATTCAAAACTGTTGGGTGGGAGCTCATCCAATAACTCCGGTGTACTGGCTCCCGGTGCAAGGCGGAAAACTTTGTAGCTCTGTATTCCGCAGCCTGCATAAGGGTTCCAGTTCAGTTTCACCATATCTCCTTGTGGAACGGCTTTCAGTTCTATGGTGGAGTGCGGTTGGTGTTTGTCCATTTCCAGGCTTTGTCCGCAGATGTCTTCTGTTTGCACTATAAAAGTGTAGACGTTTTTCAGCGTATTCAGTCCGGTCGAAGAAAAGCTCGTGTCATGGCGCTGGTTCATTTGTGCGATTTGCTGATAGTTGCCGGAAACGTTATTTCTCAGATACACATTATAGTGGCTGAAGTCGCTTGCCTTGCTGGGTTTCCAGCTCATCTCCACGCTATTGTTATTAAGAACCGATACGGCATGAAGGTCAGAAGCCGGAGGAGGAACCTGGTCAAAGATCTCGATGAAGTCCGTCTTAGTAAGCGTATCGTTGCAGCCTTCTAAAGAAGTGGCAACCAGCGATACATCGAAAAATCCTGATTGATCGAATTCATAAGCCGGGTCAGAGCCGGATAGGGTGTCGTTCTCCAAAAGCCATTGGTAGCTGTAGGTACTATCATCAGGCGTTTTGTTTTGGAACTGAATGATGGAAGGATTGCAACCCTGGGTTTTATCAGCGGTAAAATCAGGAGCAGGAGTGGGGTTCACAATAACGGGATTGAAGGAGGTTGTGTCAAAACAACCCTCGTCCGTGCTCACTACCAGTTGCACTCCGTAGGCACCTTTGTTCTGGTAGGTGTAAGATGCGTCCTGAGAATTGATAAAAATGTCCCTTCCCACGATATTCAGATCATCTTCAAACTTCCAGACGGAATGGTCATAAAATTTTGATTCGTTGTGGAAATTCACTTCGAAAGGTGCGCAGCCTTCCGTAGGATCGCTTGAAAATTTCGCTTCGGGCATGCGATAAACGGATATTATCTGTGGCTTTTCAATTTTTACCAGGCAATTGAATGAATCGGTAACCTCCAGCGTTACGGTGTAGATGCCTGCGCTGTCGTACCGGTGTTGCGGGTCTTTGCTGTCAGAAGTATTTCCATCGCCAAAATTCCAGTTCCAGGAGTAGGCATTTGCCGAGGGATGGCCGAACTCAACTGTTACAGGCTGACAGCCCGAAGAATCATCCAGCGTAAAGTCGGCAACCGGGCCGGTGATCCGTAGAATGGATTTCTTTATAACCGTATCGGCACAGCCGGCCTGCGTGGAGGCGATGAGCGTTACCGTATAAATGCCCGGAGCTGTATATATATGGTTGGGATTCTTTTTAGAGGAAGATTTTCCGTCACCAAAATCCCAGTTCCACAATGTTCCATCTGTTGATTGATTGCTGAATGGAATGGTATCGCCTACGCAGGAAAGGTCACGATCCAGCGAAAAACTTGCCCGCGGAGTGGGCGTAACGTTAATTTTGGATGGCAGCACATAGAGCGCCTGGCAGTTAAAAGAATCTTTGGTGATCAGTGAAACGGTATAGTTGCCTGAAGAATCGTACAGGTGCGTTGGATGCCGTTGCGTGGATTCCGCGCCATCGCCAAAATTCCATTCCCATGAAATGGCGCCCTGAGTAGAATCTGAAAATACCACCGTGGCAGGATTACAAACATCCTGAGACGATGCTGAAAAAGAACTGATGGGGCCGAGTACGCGGATATAGCGATCTTTTATAATAGAATCAATACATCCTTGCTTGTTTTCAATTTTAAGTTTTACGGTGTAAAAGCCGGGTTGCGCATAGATGTGTGCAGGATTTTCAACGGTTGAGGATGATCCGTCTCCGAAGCTCCAAAGCCACTTTTTAGCGTCTGAAGAGGTGCTGAAGAACTGCACATTGGAAGGTGCACAGGTAGCCGCTGATGTGGTATGGAAATCAGCCCACGGACGCGAAATTTCGATGTAGTCTTCCATCACCAGGGTATCATGGCAATTGCCGGAAGAAGCAATGATGAGCGTTACGGTATATGTGCCGTTTTGTGCATAAACATGCGTTGGGTTTTGAAGCGTTGAAGTATCTCCATCACCAAATTCCCATAACCAGCTCGTAGCCTGGTGCGACTGATCGGTGAAACTGATCACCTGAGGAGCGCAGCCGTTGGTGGTGCTGGCTTTAAAGTCGGCACTCACGAAATCAATTCTTGACCCTTTCACTGTTTTTTCGCAACCGTTGGTATCGGTGATCTTCAGGGTTGTGCCCGAAGCAGGTTTATCCGTAAACACATGCTGTGGGTGCTGCACCGCAGAGGTGGTTCCATCCTGGAACTTCCACAACCAGGAAACCGGGTTTGTGCTTGTATCGGTAAAAGTAGCCGTGATCGGGAAACAGTCGTTTTGTTGCGACATGGCAAATCCGGCCACAGCTTTATTTATGGTTACCAGTTGGGGTACTGTTACGGTATCATAACATCCATTCATGGATGCTATCAGAGTAACATCAAAAGTTCCCTCTTTTTTATAGGTATAATCCGGATGCCGGTTGTGGCTGGTGCCGTTATCGCCAAAATGCCACCTGTAAGAATTTGCTGAGGTGCTTGCATTGGTGAACTCCGCATTGAGTCTGTCACAGGCTACAGAGTCAGTGTCCAACGTAAAATCAGCTACCGGTTGGGTAACGTTCACCTGCGTTGCAAAATTGAAAGTATCCCTGCAATTATTGCTGTTATCCCGCATCACGAGCATCACGTTGTAGCTGCCGCCTTGTGTATAAACATGGGCAGGGGTCGCATCATTGGAGGAGTTGCCATCTCCAAAATCCCAGAACCAGGAATAGTTTCCGTTTAATGCTTTATCAAACCGGACTGTATCATTATAGCAGATCTCTGAAACATCAGATGAAATGACGTCAGGTGTGATGCGGTGCAGTGTTCTGCTGACAGAGCTTTTGCAACCAAAAGTATCCACAACTCTCAGCCTGACGGTAAATGCATCCAGCGAGGCGTCATAGTAATGTAAAGGATTTTGGGAAAAAGCACTGTCGCCATCACCAAAGCTCCATATCCATTGAGAGGCATTGGTTGACTGATCCTGGAAAGAAACCCCGGTTTTATCACAGAAATATTGCTGCATTAGCGAAAAACGGGCTTTCACCTCCGGTACCCGCACCATATTATTATAATGGATAGTATCGGTGCCACCCGGCTTGGTTACAATGAGCACAATGTCATATTCACCCGGAGCATCATACACGCCTCTGGCCTTTTGTGTATAGGAGGTATCACCATTTCCATGGATCCATTGCCAGGCGGTAGCGCCTGAAGTCGTATCGTTCAGTTCTACAGTTAGTGGCGGACAACCCGTGATGGGTTCCGGCATTGCGCTGGTGTCGCCAGTGTTTGGCGGTTTCACGCCTCCGATTTGTGGAAGCGGTATGATTTCCTGCAACATTCCCTCGTAGACAGTAGTACAGCGGTCATTCATTATCGTGAACCGGATCAGGTAAGTAGAGTCTGTTTGATAAGTGTGCAGCGGGCTGAGTTGATTGGAAAAACTCCCGTCTCCGAAATCCCATTCCCAACTGTCGGCACCATCCACTTCAGCGCTAAACTGCACACGTTTAGGGAAAACCGTATCCAGTTGCTCAGCCTTCAGCGCGGCACTCAGCGGCACAAAATAAATAGCATTGTTCGCATAAGTGGTATGGCTGCAGCTATCGGCTGTGGTGATGGTTAAAGACACGCTGTGATAACCGGAAGTATTAAAGCTTTTGGTGGGATGCTGTTCGGTGGATGTGGTTCCGTCATCAAATTTCCAAAGCCAGGTAACGGCCCCCACAGTGGAATCATGGAACTGCACATCATAAGGTGGACATGCTTCATAAGTGTAAGAGAATTCAGCCAATGCACCGGTAACCTGTATTCTTTCATATACTTCAATGTATTGCTCACAACCGCCTTGTTTCGTGGTAACGAGGGAAACGTCATAAGTGCCGGGTTCGGTGTAAGTATGGCTGGGATTACGGTCCGTACTGGTATTCCCATCTCCGAAATTCCATGACCATGCTGTACTTCCGGAGGTAGCATCATTAAAATCCACAGTAAAAGGAGCGCAGCCAATTTTTACCGCTGGAGTGGTATAATTCGTTTGAATATTAGTGGTAGAAATAAAGTTTTCTTTTACCAGCGTATCCGTGCAGCCGGTGGCGGTATTCACAATCAGGCTGACATCATAGCTGCCGGGTTTCTTATAAATGTATTGCGGATTGGCAGCACCCGAAGTATCTCCGTTTCCAAAATCCCAATACCAGGTATCGGCATCTGTGGTCTTCGAGTTGAAATTCACCGTCATCGGAATGCAACCTGACCGTGGTGATGCTGAAAATGCAGCGGACAATTTATTCACTTTAACAGCCTCATTGATAGTGCTTTCTGCTGTGCATCCATTAGGAGCCGTTACTTCAAGTGTTACGTCATAAGTGCCTTCCTCCATATAAATATGATTTGGATTCTGGCCTGTGGCGGTGTCTCCGTCCCCATAGTTCCAGAAAGAAGTGACACCAGGCGTGGAGAGATTTGAAAAGCCGGCAGTGTACGGAGCGCAACCGAGTGTATCATTAACGGTAAAGCTGGCAGTGGGCCGCTGTTGTATCACGATCATGGTGGGCTGAGCCACGGTAGCTGAGCAGCCATTTGCAGTCTGAATGCTGAGTGTTACATAAAAGGTATCGGTTGTACTGTACGTTTTTGTCGTTTTTCTCCGGGTCGAAGTAGTACTATCGCCAAAGTTCCATAACCAGGCAGTAGCGCCAGGTGCATTCGCCTCAAAACGTATCTCCTGCGGAGCACAACCTTCAGTTGTACTTGCTATGATCTGTGGTTCCTGAGGTACTTCTATAGTAATATAATTTTGCTGCCTAAGCGTATCAAAACATCCTGTTCCGTTTGATGCGATCAGGGTTACATCATATTTTCCTTCTTGCGAATACAGATGAGAGGGGTTGGCGGTGTTGGCTGAATCGCCATCTCCGAAATACCACTTATAATTTGAGGAATGATGGCTGTTGCTCGAAAAATATATCGTGGTATTGGTATCGCACGCTGTAGCTTGGGAAGCACTGAATAATGCCACAGGGCTTGGCAGGATGCTGATATAGGACGTTTTTACTGCCACATCCCTGCATCCATAACTGCTTTTGGCGATGAGCTTCACCGTGTAATTTCCCGGTAAGGTATAGTTGTGTACCAGCACTGAATCAGAGGAGGTATTGCCATCCCCGAAGTCCCAGACCAAGCTATCGGCATAAAGTGAGTTGTTGGTAAAAATGATGGGAAGTCCGGGACAGGTAACCGTGTCATTTGCTGTAAAGGACGCCACAGGATTCCTTACTACTTCAATGAAGTTGGATTTTATAATGGTATCCTTATTTCCGGCAGTATCTCTGGCAATGAGCGTTACATGGTAGGTGCCCGGTTGCAGGTATACATTAGAAGGGGAGGACAGAGTAGATGTATTGCCGTTGCCAAAGTCCCAGAAATAAGAGGAGGCATTGGCCGATGTATTGGAAAAGTTCACTGTCATCGGCACGCATCCTATCGTATCCTGGGTGGTAAAGGAAGCTGAAGGCGCTTGTGCATACGCTGAGCTTGCATTAATGATGGCAATGAGAAGTCCAGCGAGAGAAACAGAAAAGGACGATCGCAGCCTGGCTAACAGTACTGTAGATGCGGCTTTTCCTTGATCTTCCGTGGGTGTAATTTGTTTTTTCATATAAGTGCATTAAGACTTCTTGAATCCGGGTTCAAAAGTATCCTGATGGGGGAGGGCAGGCAGGTTGAAGTCTTGCCGCACATTGCAGTTGTAAGATTTATTGATTTTTATGGAAAGGAAATTTGAGGGTGCATGAAACAGGTTCTTGAGCATTCGGAGGACGGATTTGATGCATATTGCCGAAAATATCTATCTTTTGCCTGTGTTATTTCTAATGAGACATAAGACCGGTTTCTGCGTTGGTTTTGAGTTGCCCTGAAAGTTCCTTTGTACTCCCGTTTCGCAGAATAGTTTTGGGAAACAGTAAATTGCATTCAAAAACCTCATTCATCAGTAAATTTTCTTAATCTAAAAGAATCATTATGGACGTTTTAAACAAAACCATTAAAAAACTTAACGAGCAGGACTTTGAAAACCTGATCCTCGAAATTCCTGGTGGTGAAGACAGCAAGCCATACGCTGTACTTACGGCCGCACGCAACAACAATTACTCTGACAGTGAGATGATGGAGATGCTGAAAGTCAATCCCAGCACCTACTACACTTTGAAGTCGCGCCTCAAGACGAAGGTGGCTTACATTCTTTCCAAGAAAGTAGACAACCCTATCAGTGAATTGATGGAGGAGGTAGCGCGTGTACCGGCTACCCTTTATGGCACCAGCAAGGCTGTATCCATCCGGGCATTAAAAGACCTGGAAAAGCAACTTATAGAATATGACCTGAGCAACGAGCTTATCGTGGTGTATGAAACCCTGGCCAGGCTCAACCTTTACAATGAAGAGTATGAAAAGTATGACATGCTCTACAGCAAGCATGTGGCTTTTTCACTTGCCGTTACCAAAGCACAGAAGCTTTTCTATTCATTCATCTTCAGGATAGGCAACTATGGGCTCACCGGACATGAAGAAGACCGGGAGGAACTGAATGACGTACGCAGAAAACTGAACAACATCCAGGAATTGTATGACTCTCACCGCCTGTTCGTGCTAAACAATATTGTCAGGATCTATCATCTTTCAATGACCACTGAAGATGTGCAGGAATTGCGCTCCCTCGAAATTGAGATCGAAAATATACTGAAGAGCATTAATGAAATTATTCAGAAGTATGAGCTGGATACTTTCTACCAAAAAATGAAATTTATCGTAGATTTTCTCTATTACGGATACTACGTTAAAACCGGCAACTATGTGCGTGCCGAGCATCATTACAAGAAAATCATCGGAGAGGTACCTGAACTTTCCAAACACCATGTATTTAACTTTTACATTCTCTCCTTCCTGAGTGACAGGGTGCAGCACTTCATCGCCACAGGAAACTCTGAAATCCTTTTTGCAAAGAATGACGAGATTCTGGAGAACCTGGATATAGAGCGGGATGAGATATACCATAATACCGTTTTCCATCAGTACCAAGCCATATGCAAGCATTACAAGGAAGACCATTTTGGAGCTGCCAAGATGATCAATGATCTGCGTAATGAAGTATCACTCCGGAACTTTGTTAAAACGGATATAGAATGCAAGCTCTTCCAGGCGATGGAATATTGCATAGCCGGGGAGGAAGACCTTTGTGTTCAGTTGATAAACAGTGTAAACCGCCAGGTAAAAGATATGGAGGGAAATTCAGAGCACGCTAAGATCTTTATCAAGTTCATTAAAGCGGCCCTCAAAAGCACTGAGTTTGACAAAAAGGTGAAACGCCTGAAGAGGCTGGCGGATGAATTTAATGCGGAGAATACAGGCGATAACCGCATGCTGACATTCATTAAACTGGATGAGCCTTTCTTTAAGAAACTGGCAAGTCCGTTTAAATATAAATATGCTGCATCTTAAATTAGATTTGGTTATACATTACGATAATTAAAACTGCTGCGACAGAATCTCCGGGTTAACCATTTCTGGTGAGACGGCAGCGGTGCCTGCAAGAAAAGCCGGTCCTTTAAAGGGCTGGCTTTTTTTAAGAATAGACACGAAGGCGCGAAGAACACTAAGGGGCACGAAGGTTTTTATAATTTGATTTTATATAAAAAGGAGGAATAGATACGAAGATACGAAGAGCACTAAGGGGGCACGAAGATTTTTATAATTTGATTTTATATAAAAAAGAGGAATAGACACGAAGGCACGAAGAGCACTAAGGGGCACGAAGGTTTTTATAATTTGATTTTATATAAAAAATAGGAATAGACACGAAGGCGCGAAGGGCACTAAGGGACCCGAAGGTTGGATTATTATTAAAATATAGGGATAGATACGAAGGTTTTGTTATTGGAATATATCTCTTTAAAAATATAGGAATTGACACGAAATCTTTATGAGTTATGATTTTTTAGTAAAATACAAAAAGCCGGACAATTTTGGGTTATCCGGCCTTTTGTATTTTAAAGTTTAATTGCTGAAAGAATAGGCTATTAACCTAATCTTTTACGATTTTCAATTGCTGCATTTTTCCATTCTGTATCACTTTCACAAGGTAAATGCCGGAACGCCATTCGTGCGCATCGATCGAAAGCGCTTCAACGCTGACCTGCCCCCGGTTGTAGGTAAGTTTTCCATGCATGTCATAGATCATGATGTCAGAAGGTCCCTGATCGCCAAGAAACAAATTAAACTGTTCTGTGGCCGGATTTGGAAATACACGGATCTTTTCAGAATTGGTTGAAAGCATTTCCACACCCGTTACGGTAGTTCCCTCTTCATAGCCATTGGTTTCAGCCTCCGCAATGGTGGTTGAAGATCCATTGTCAATCATCCCTGAAGGATCTATAAATAAAGCGATGATATGGATTTTTTCGCTTTTCCATTCCGGGTTCAGTTCAAAAGTAAAGTTATGGGTAAATGTCTGGCCGGGGGAAGCGGAAGCTCCGAAAGCATTGGGCAACCCCCTGAAGTTTGGAGAGATGCTCCTCGCTACGTGGTCATACACCATTTGAGAGGGAGGCACCGGGTTAGGCAGATTTTCATATCCACCCATCGGGCCGTTACCCCCGCCAGCGTAATAATTTACCTGTGCATATTTAGGATCGGTTCCGGTAACATCATCTTCAATGATCACACAGGCGATTTTATAGTTTCCGCTAAGTGCTTCAGAAATCTCAGTGGTGAGGCTTACCCTGAGTTCGCGGGAGATGCTGTTATATTCCGCGCCATTGGTTATCGTTGCCTTCGGAGCGACCGTGATCCTTTTCAGGAAATCAACCTTTATGGCCGAAGGGTCTATGTCGTTGCCCCTGTCCACCACAGCCGAGGGATATCCGCTGATAAGCGGGCCAATCCCATCATCATAGACCTGATCTGCCATCGGATCACCATTGTGCACAGCAATAGACTGGATAAGGCCCGGATAGAGCGCATCCAGTTCCTCTAATGCAACGGAACCGCGCGGACACCATCCGCACCATGTACCTGTGGCTTCTTCTGCAATTACGAGCTTGGCGGGTGCAGGTACCACAGGATCCAATATGAGCGTTTTGGAATCATCAGAGGCATCATCATCAGCCTGTCCGTTTACTTTGGTGATTGTGGCAATAAGTGCATTCGCTCCGGGCACCAGTTCAATGACATCATCCAGCGCCACGGAATGGGTGGCAAAAGTTGACAGGTTAAGACCGCTTACAGTTTCCGTCAGTGTGTTATTATTGTAGCTCACCTCAATTTCAGCGGAGGTGATGGTCTGGGTTCCAAGATTACGGATTTCCACCACTGGGCTGCCCTGCTGCCCGGCAAGAAGATCAGCTACACCATCAATGAACGTAACGGTACCATTCCGGGCAATAGGTGAATATGGAATATATGTGTAGCTTACGTCATCCACATAAAAGCCAGAACCCGAAGGTGGGTAGAGGTTCAGCGCTGCCACCTGGCGGTAGCTGTTCTGGAATGTTCCTTTGGAGACATTATCAATCAGGAGTTCCCAGCTATTGGTGTTGAGGTCTGTCAATATTTCTAATTTGAACCACGTATTCTGAAGGTAGATGGTATTAAGCAGCTCACCTGACAGGGTATTGCCGAGGCTGAGACTTCCATCCCTTCCCAGGTCCGCGTCCAGGGTCCATCCTTCACCTGTGGTGGATGATTCCTGCAAGTTGAAGTAAGCGCTCTTCCCGGTTTCTACGAATATCCAGAAGCTGACTGAGAAGGTTCCGGAGCTATATTCTCCGCCAAAGGGAAGCACAATATCATCCGGGCCTCCGTTCGCCAGAGAGGAAGAGAAATAAAGGGAATTGGAGCCGCTTTTCGCTTTGATATTTGTTACCGGCATATCATCAGCCCCGCCTGAAGTTCCTGACCACGTGGTCCAGTCACTGCTGCTTTGGGCCAGTAAGTCGCCTGCATTATAGGATTCAAAGTCGTCAGTAAATGTTTGCCCATGCACACCCAATCCTGCAAGGAACATAAGTAAAGTTAGTAGGGATGTAGTTTTCATCTTCATAGAATTTTTGTTACTTTCAAAGTTAAGAATTTAAACGATCTGTGATAAGCATCCGTTCAATTTAAAATAACCAATCAGGTAGTTAAAAAAGTTGTTTTAATTCAATATTAAAATTTCAAAATTGGATTTGTTTGGTTTTAATTTTAAAGGAATTAATTCATTGGATATTTTAATATCAATGCCTGAATCAAATTGGAAAGCTATGATTGCGATTGTCTGGGTAGAAAGTAGTAAAATCCTTTCAGGATGCAATATTATAGAATGTTATTTTCTAGTTTCCGCTCTATCGCCCCAAGTTTCTCCAGGATCTGATCCAAAGGATTGGCGAGGTAATTTTCTGCAAGGCCAATAAAGGAATGGAAGCTCCAGGCTTCTATCACCTCTTCGATGGGAATACTATAAGGTTCGTACTGCGGATTGTCGCTGCGCAGTTCGAGGGAAATTCCCTGGTTTTCCAATCCCGTGGTTTCCACTTTGTGGATGCGCTTGAATACGATCCCATCGCTGCGCGTAACGAGGATGTATCGTTTGTCGTTCTTCAGTTCCTGCCAGTTTTCAACATAGCGGCCTATCGCGATGAATCCGTTGTTGATTGGCGGCATAGAGTCTCCGCTGATTTCAAAAGCCCGATAGGTGCCGCTCGTCATATAAGGCAAATGGAAACGCGGTAATGTACTGATGAATGTGGTATCGCCATATCCCAGGAGATAACCGGCTCGCGCCTTTACCGGGACGTATTCGATATTTTCCCGGTTTTGTGCATCGGTAGTAAGGGCCAGCACTCTGATCTGCTCATCCCTGAGACTGCTGCCCGGCTTTGACGCTACTTTGCTGATGAGACGATCTAAACTCACACCGAAATAATCTGCGAATAATCGCAGCTTGTCAGTGTCGGGTTCGTAGGTGCCTCTCTCATAATCAGCCAAAGTAGATCTGTTGATCTTGAGTTCATCAGCCACCTGTTGCTGGGTTTTTCCGGCAGTCTTCCGCAGATGCCTGATGCTCTCAGAAAACACTGAAGATTTCATTTTACAAACCTAAGGATGGATGCACTAAAAGACAAACGTCTGATTGAGAGACAGGCGCAACATCACCGGTTGCAGGAGTTGGATTATAATCTTGCGGTCATCTTGTCATAAAGTTCGGTGCTGATCGGAGACATCGGCAGGCGCAGATGATTCTCGCACAGATCCATGGCAGTGAGCAGCGCCTTGATGCCGCTCGGATTTCCTTCCGCGAATATGTCCCTGATAAAAGGCAGCAGCTTGTAATGGAGCGTTCTGGCGTGTGGAAAGTCTCCGGCAAGGGAAGCGCGGGTCATATCAGAGAAGTCTTGCGGGAACGCATTGGCAATTACGGAGATTACACCATCGAAGCCGGTGGCAATGAGCGGGAGGGTCAGAAGGTCATCTCCGGAGATGACGAAAAAGCCATCGGGCCTGCCACTGATAATTTCCATGCATTGATCAAAATTCCCGGAAGCTTCTTTCATCCCAATTATGTTGCTGTGGTCTTTTGCCAAAGCCAGGGTAGTGGATGCAGAAATATTAGAGGAAGTTCGGGCTGGTACATTGTAGAGGATGACAGGCACAGGTGAATGGTCGGCAATGCGCATGTAATGTTGGTAAATGCCGGTTTGTGAAGGTTTATTGTAGTATGGGCCAACTGACAGCAAACCGCTGATTCCGCTGAAGTCCGTACTCCGGATCTTGTCAAGGACACTTTGCGTATTGTTTCCCCCAATACCGAGAATAAGGGGAATCCGGCCGTTTACCATCTCCTTCGCGATGCGCAGGATCTCGTGTTTTTCATCTTCAGTTACCGTCACTGATTCTCCGGTAGTGCCAAGCAGTACCAGATATTCCACACTGCCTTTCACAAGGTGATTCAGAATACCGCTAAGGCAGTTCGCATCCAGCTTTTCATTTTTATCAAAAGGAGTAACTACAGCTACTCCTGTACCTTTTAAATTCAGGCTCATATATTATTTGTCAGCATTTAAAAAATTGATTGAATTGAGCAATAAATGCAGCAATACCATCTTGTGGCTTAACGTCAAACATCAGGTCGTAGTAAGGCATAAGTTCAGGATGATATGGACCAACCTTCACCGGGGCATCTGCCGTGGCTGCAACGTAAAGCAGCGGAAAGCAGTTGTCCTTTCCAAGATTAATAATAAGATCGAAGCTGCGGCTGAGGAACGGCTGTAGCGATGCGTTTTTCGGAAAGGAGAACAGCAGATCTTTTTGCGTTAAAACCTGCGGTAATTTTACGGCTTCGGCAGCTTTTGAACCCTCATCCAGTGCCAGCAGGCTCGTTTCTTTTTTCAGCAATTTCAGTTTCTCAACAAAGGACAGGACGGCTGCTTCCTGTTCCGGTTTCTGGTAGAGAATTCCAATGCGGCTGAATTTGCTGAAATCAAGTTGCTGCTCCGGTTTCTTCCGGTTATTATGTACAAAATACAGGACCAGTTTCTGGAACAGGGTGAGCATAGCTGGGGATAATTACAGGGAGCAAAATTAATGAAAGTTGCTATGGGGAGCTATAGGGACGGGGTGGCCTTAAAGCGTTTTCTTCATTTGGGCAAGCAACAGTTTCAGTTCTTCCAGCAGCCGGATGGTTTCAAACCTGGCATCCACCTTTTTTCGTTTCTGGCTTAGTGCCTGGCGGGCACCTTCCAGCGTCATTCCGCGGTCTTTTACTAGCAGGTGGATGAGCTTCAGGGTTTCTATATCGCTCGCAGTGAAGAGCCGGTTGCCCTTGCGGTTTTTTCTCGGCTTCACCACAGAAAACTCTTTCTCCCAAAAACGGATCAGCGAAGAATTTACATCCAGCATACGGGATACTTCTCCGATGGAGTAATATAGCTTTTCGGTTTGCTCTTCAGCAGGTGACATTAATCGAAAGATTGGTTGGCCTGGTTGGCAAGTTCCAGCACCTTTTTGTATTCCTCAGGGCTGAGGTCATTATGAAAGAAGTTGATCGGGTTGATCTTTTTGCCATTCTTGATCACTTCGTAATGAAGGTGCGGAGCAGTAGATAGGCCCGTATTGCCCACAAGGCCAATGAGTTCACCGCGTTTTACTTTCTGTCCTTTTTTTACCAGCACTTTGTACATGTGGCCGTAAAGGGATTGGTATCCGAAGCCGTGATCGAGCACTACATGATTTCCATAGCCTCTTCCATCTCTGTCTACATCAGCGACTGATCCATCTCCGGTGGCATAGATCTCCGTTCCCTGCGGAGCCGAGAAATCAAGGCCTTCATGCAGTTTAACGGCTTTGTAAATAGGATGTACCCGGTATCCATAACCGGATGCGATCCTGTTCAGGTCTTTATTTGATACGGGTTGAATGGCTGGAATGGAAGCCAGCATTTCCACCTTTTTCTTAGCTAATTCGGCAATATCATCATACGACTTTGACTGAATATACATTTGCTTGGTAAGCTTGTCAATTTTCCGGTGCAGGTCAACTATGCTTTCAGAATTGATATAACCATCCAGGCTGCGATATTTTTCAATGCCGCCATAGCCGGCCTGCCGTACGCTCCGTGGAAGCGGCTCAGCTTCAAAGATTACCCGGTAAATGTCCACATCGCGCTCCTCAAGATTATCCAGCACATTTGCCAGCCTGTCAACTTTGCTGCCCAGCAATTCATTTTGCATAGACAGGAATTCAATTTCCCGTTTTAATTGTTTTTCCTTGGGTGAATCGAAGTAGTAGTAGAAACCGAGAAGCAGGAGAATCCCGAAGATGATGGAAGTGCAGAGAAACCCGAAGACTTTTGAAAATCGTTTCCAGAAGTTGGGTTTGTATTGTTCGTAGGTAAGGTTATTAGGATTGAAAAAGTACTTAACCTTCGCCATGCATTTTGCTTTAGATGGAATGCAAAAATAAAAAACTGCCCCGTAGGTACAGGCCGGGGCGTTGGCAATAATGCTGCCGAAGCACGGGCGTTTCAGTGTCAATTTATTAACAATCCCGGCAGTTTAGAGGCTTTCCCGGGCTTGCTCTTTTTTTTAATTTTGAATTTTATGATTTAATTTAAATAACAGCCATGAATATTTTTAAGAACATTGCGATCGCTGCTTTGGTATCCATTACGTTTTTGTCAGCATGCAAACCTAAAAACGCTCCAACCGAGGAAATTACAGGGCGCTGGAGCTTTGTAACGGTGCATGATGAAGCTGGCAACGAAGTGAGAAGCGTTGCCCCCGGAGATTACATGCATGTGAGAAAGGACAACACTTTCACCTATGAGCTTGCGAATGAAAATATCGCATCTTCCGGCAACTGGAGAATTGACGAGCAGGGCGATCTTATTTACATTTATGATGGCAACGGCAATAACGGGGAGCGCACGGAGCGTAAATATCATATAGAAGAAGTTACGGATTCTACGCTGATATTTACGGAGGAAGGCGTATCGTATGAATTTGCAAGAGACAATGAGGAGGAATAGCTAGCGTTGGGTGAATCAATCATAAAAGGCCGCGGGGCACAATTTAACGGCAAGAACAAATTCCTGAAGCATTTTCAGGTACCGGAAAAGTCAGCGGAATACCGGGCTGCTCTTGACGAATGGGAGGTGGAAAAGACCGAAACTCAATTTTTCAAAGAGCATCCAAAGAAGATCGTGAACAAAGTCGCCAGCCCTGATGTGGGTGCGGCATTCTCCATCAATCCTTATCAGGGCTGCGAGCATGGATGCATTTATTGCTACGCGCGCAATAGCCACCAATATTGGGGCTATAGTGCCGGGCTGGATTTCGAGAGCAAGATCATCATCAAGGAAAGTGCACCTGAACTGCTGGTGAAGCACCTGGAGAACCCTAAATGGATACCGGCTTCCATTATGCTTTCCGGCAATACGGATTGCTATCAGCCCATTGAACGCAAAAAACAGTTGACCCGCAAAATGCTGGAAGTTTTTCTCGAATACCGCCATCCGGTGGGCATCATCACCAAAAACTCGCTTATTCTGCGTGATCTGGATTTGCTCAAGCAATTGGCCGAAATGGACCTGGTACACGTCATGGTGAGCGTCACCACTCTTGATGAAGACATCAGGCGCAAGCTGGAACCACGAACTGCCAGCGGGAAAAACCGGCTAAGGGTTGTGGAGGAACTGGCCAACAATAAGGTTCCTGTCGGGGTAATGACCGCACCGATCATTCCGGGGCTCAATGATTCCGAGATCCCGGCAATTTTAAGAGAAGCAGGTGCGAGAGGCGCCAGGAGTGCAGGCTACACAATCGTGCGTCTGAATGGAGAAATAGCGGGGCTATTTACCGATTGGGCCCGTAAGCATTATCCTGACCGGGCAGACAAGATGCTGAACCAGATTGCGGACTGCCATAATGGTAAGCTCAATGACAGCCGGTTCGGTACCCGCATGAGAGGCGAAGGACACTTAGCCGGGATGATAAAGCAGTTGTTTACCATTAACAAACGGAGATACATCCACTCTGATCCTCCGTTTAAATACAACTTCAGCTTATTTCGCAGAAAGCGCCAGGGCCAATTGGATCTTTTTGGATAGGGCTGCCCGGCTTGCTATGAAAATAGCCCAAAAAAAAGCCGCTTCCAGGTTATCAGGAAGCGGCTTTTTTAATCTGAAAAAGGATTAGGATATTAGACTATTCCAGCACCAGTTTGCCGGTTTTAGCCATCTCACCAGCCTGGAGGCGGTAAATGTAAATGCCTTTTTCGAGGCCTGTGGCATTGAAATCAGCAGCATGAAGACCTGCCGGTTGTTTTTCGTTTACCAATGTTGTGATTTCCTTGCCATTCATATCATATACTTTCAGCACTACTTCTGATGAAGTGTTCAGAGAATAAGTGATCTGAGTTTGGTTATGGAAAGGATTGGGTTGTACGGTAACGGCACCGTTGAAGTTGTTTTCCACTATGCTTGTATTAAAGTCATAGTCATTACAATCCTGGTCGTTGCCCGTAAAATCATCCACGTTTGTGCCCCAGTTTGTAGAAATGCAGATCTCAATATTGCCATGTGGTGCATTGATAGTAAGCCCACCTGTGGAAATTGTCCTGTCGCTATTGGCAGCAAGATCATTTTCCAAAGTATAGGTCAAATTTAATGGAGAACCGGATCCTACTCTTACCTGAATTGGAATGGTTATGCCTTCCTCAATTACACTATCACTATAATTATTCAAGGTAAATGAGAATTGCGTGGGTACACCCATATCAATAGTAGAATTTTCCGGGGGCACAGTAATGGCGGAAACACCTACGTCTCGTTTGTATGTAATGAGCTGGTAGGTAGTGCATGTTGTATCATTATTTATATCTATGTCACCGGAAAACTGAGTCCAGGCACAGAATTGAATTGGGCCCAAAGGAGAGTTGTCAAATGAGCGGAGGGCAGTGAGAGAAATCAAAAGTGAATCCCCCGGGTCCAAAGTACTGGGTGCGGGTATATTACTTACTGTACCGGCAGTGCCCTCAACGCTGAAATTCACAGCAATCTGGGTGCCTTGTGAAATTGCAGTCGAACCCAAATTTGTAATATAGAATTGCAAGCGTGTTGGCACGCCCTTTTTTAGAGTCGGTCCGGTTGGTAAAAGCGATGTAACTCCAACATCTTGTGCGAATGCCAGGGAAGCTGTAAACATCGCTGCCACGGCAAAAAGTAAAATCCTTTTCATAACTGAAATTTGTTTTTTGTTGATTAAAGGTCCAAAGATAATGTTTAAGGAGAATTCACAAATTTTAGTTCTGATAAAAGTTCAGATTACCTTCAGGGAACAACTCTCTTAAATAGTGGTAGACCGTCCGGGGTGCTGGGGATTATACCAAAAAAGCCGCTTCCAATTGAATGGAAGCGGCTTTAAGATCTTATGGTAATGTGTGGTTACTGCACCACCAATCTGCCGGTTTTGGAAACTTCGCCAGACTGCAGGCGGTAAATGTAGATTCCTTTTTCAAGCGCTGAAGCATCAAAATCCGCAGCATGTTTGCCAGCGGCCTGCTTTTCATTCACCAGCGTTTGCACTTCCTTGCCTGCCAAAGTGTAGATTTTGAGCACAACTTCTGAAGAAGTGGCCAATGCGTAGGTGATCTGTGTTTGCTCATCGAATGGGTTCGGCTGGATGGCAACTGAACCTGCAAAGTTATTTTCCTTAATTCCGGAAGGAGCTATCTGGTAATCCTGGCAGAATTCATTATTCGTCTGGACGTCATCAACAACGGTACTCCAGGCGGTTTCAAAGCAAATCTCAATAGGGCCGTTTGGAACAGTTGCCGGCACTTCTATTACGGGAGAAGAATACGAGGCCTCGCTGTTAGGAAGCATGTCTGTTGTCAGGTCTACATAATATTCTTCCGGTGTACCTGTGCCAAATCTCACTTGGTAAGGAATACGGGTATTCACTGAAATTGCACTATCGCTGAAATTCTTTAGTGTAAAGGTAAAGGAATAGGAAGTTTGCTTCTCGACAATTGAGTTCGGAAGGGGAATTGGAATGGCTGTCATTCCGATATCTCTCTTATAGGTAACCAACTCAAAGTTGCTGCATGTTTGGTCATTGGCACTGTTTCCATCAGCAGCATACTCTGACCAGATACAAATTTCTATTGCACCCAGAGGTTCGTTTTCAAATGTAGGGTACAGCATCAAATTGTAGCTGTCACCGGAGGGTAAAGGGTTGACAAGCGGAAAATTTATTGACTGAACGGGGTTGTTTCCAATTTCAACTTTTAAGGGGATGATGGTCCCTCCGTTTATGGTATTAGGTCCATTGTTCACAATCTGAACAGAAAGATTGGCGGCAACGCCCTTCCTGAGAATCGGTGCATCCGGTGCGGTCAGGTCTTCCATTGATATATCCTGAGCAAATACCATTGATGCTGAGAACATTAATACTGCGGCAAAAAGTAAAATCTTTTTCATAAGGATTGTTTTAATTTATTGTTTAGTTGCTTAAAGATGTTAAAAAGCAAAAAAGGCTGCTTTTTAGTTCAGGAAAAATACATTTTATTTTAATAAACTTTTTCTCCACGAAGCAGCCATTTGCTCCAGGAAAAGTTGTATGTGTGGACCTGCATGGTTTCTTCTCCGGAACTATTATAAACAGGATATCCCTTGTTCACCCACTCAAAGATGCTCCCGTAAAGGTTATGCACATTTGAATAACCTGTCTTCTTCAGTTTCTCGCCAATCTTATTGCTGCGATAGCCCACTGAGCAATATGTCACAATAAAAGCATCTTTAGAAATCCCGGCTAATTTCTCGATTTGGAATTCGTCATAACCAACCCAGATGGCTCCCTTGATATGGCTCACCTCATGCTCCTCTTTTTCGCGGGTATCAAGCAATACTACATCATGCAGTTTCTGCAACGAGTCAACTTTGATGAGGGGCACTCCGTAGCTAAACCGGTTGTCCAGCATGTCGTGAAATTCCTTCTCGGTTTTTTGCGCGCAGGCTGTAACGGATTGAACAAAAAACCCGGCAAAGACCACAACAGGAAGCCGGAAAAGCAACCGCCATATTCTTTTGAATAACATCATTTTTTCAAAATGCTAAGATGCTAAAATTTTATAGTGTATTAAAAAATGACACGCCAAAGCATTTCGCCAAGACGTGCAATTTTTTGCATTAATAAATTTTAAATTAAGGAAATACGCCCAGCGACTTATAGCTGGCAGCTACTTTCTCAAGTCCATTTACAAAAGCTGCCATTCGCAGATCCGGGATGTCGGGCCGGTTATCCAAAAGATCGCGCAACTGCTCATATCCCAGGATCATGGTTTCTTCAAGGCCGCTGCGCACCAGGTCCAACTCATCGGCTCCTTTTACCACGAGTTCATGATGGTCCACATCAGGGCTTTTTTGCAGGATATGATGTATAGAGGAAGATAATTTCTTGAAGGTAACCTCGTCAAAACGTTTTTCCATTCGGCCAAAACGAACGTGGGAAAGGTTCTTCAGCCATTCAAAGTAAGAGACAATCACACCCCCGGAATTCAGATAAATATCCGGAATGATCAGGACGCCTTTATCGCGCAATATTTTCTGAGCCTCCACTGTAGTAGGACCGTTGGCAGCCTCTGCGAGTATTCTGGCTTTCACCCGTGGGGCATTCCCTTCATGCAGTACGTTTTCTATGGCAGCCGGGATAAGAATATCGCATTCCGTTTCCAATAGCTCCGAGGAGTGCGGAACATTGACTGCGCCAGGAAAATCCATGATTGACCCGCTTTTATTTCTATGCTCAATTACCTCGTCAGGGTCAAGGCCGTCTTTATTGTAAAGGCCGCCTTCATATTCTGCAATGCCTATTATTTTGGCGCCACCTTCCTCGCGGCAAAATTTAGCGGCATGATAGCCGACATTCCCCAGACCCTGTATGATGACGGTTTTGCCTTCCATGCCCAGGGGAAGTTTGAGCTTCTGCATATAGTTTTCTTCATTCACGATCTCACGAAGCGCATAAAATACACCTAAGCCGGTGGCTTCTGTGCGTCCTTTTATTCCTCCCTGGCCATAAGGCTTTGCAGTAACGCAGCTCATCGCCTCGTTTTCTCCGTATTTAAAAGTGGCGTACGTATCCGCTATCCATGCCATTTCCCGGCTGCTGGTTCCATAATCTGGCGCAGGCACATCTACTCCGGGGCCAATGCAGTTCTTCTTGATCAGTTCCGTGGTGTATCTCCGCGTGATCTTTTCCAGTTGATCCTCGGTATAATTTGCAGGATTCAGCCTTACACCTCCTTTTGCACCTCCGAATGGAATGTCCACTCCCGCACATTTAAAGGTCATAAGCGTGGCCAGCGCTACCGATTCGTCTTCGTCCACCATTTCGCTGTAGCGTATGCCTCCCTTAGTGGGCAGCTTATGGTGGCTGTGATGGGCTCTGTATCCCTGAAATACTTTTATTTCCCCGTTTATCCGCACCGGGAAATGGAATTTATAAATGCTGTTACAGATCTTGATCTGCCGGTATAGCCCCATGTCTATGTCCGTAAATTTTACGGCTTCATCAAGGGTTTCATATACATCATGCAGAAATTTGGCACCGCCACTTTGTTGAGACATAATCTGGATCGTATTAAAATGAATGGTTTGAAAAAAAGCGAAATATAGTTGAAAAAACAAAGGCTCAGAGGCTCTGTTCAAAAGAACTTGTTGTGCGCGAAACAGCGTCCGTTTCTTTTAGTTTTATTCAGGTTTTATGGGTCATGTACATGCTTCACCTGAAATGGGTAAATTTCCTGGTAAAGGTGCTTCACCATACTAACTAATTTCTCCCGCATTTCGTTGATGTTCGTTTTATTGACGGCTGAAATAAAGACAGCTTCGTTATCGGATTCATTGAGCCAGCTTGCCTTCAGGTATTCCAGCTTTTCCGCAGGCGATTTTTTCTTTTCTTCCTCCCCGTAAAATTCCCCGCTCAGCTTATCAATTTTATTGAAAACCATCAGCACCGGCTTTCCGCCTGCACCCAGTTCCTTCAGGGTATCGTTTACCGTGTTGATTTGATGCTGATATTTAGGATGTGAAATATCTACAACATGTACCAGAAGATCCGCTTCACGAACTTCATCCAGTGTGCTCTTGAAACTCTCCACCAGGCCGTGTGGCAGTTTCCTTATAAAGCCCACCGTATCCGAAAGCAGGAATGAAACCTGGTCCAGCACAATTTCCCGTACTGTAGTATCCAGCGTAGCAAAGAGTTTATCCTCCGCCAGTACCGTTGCTTTTGCCAGCAGGTTCATCACGGTGGATTTTCCGGCATTGGTATATCCCACCAGCGCCACTCTTATTTTCTGGCCTCTGCGCTTTCTGCGGGTTACGTTCTGTTTATCTATCTGCTCCAGCTTTTTCTTCAGCAGCGAAATATTATTGCGAACGATCCGCCTGTCCGTCTCAATTTCCGTTTCTCCGGGGCCTTTCATCCCGATGCCACCTTTTTGCCGGCTCAGGTGCGTCCACATCTTAGTGAGGCGCGGCAGCAGGTATTCACTTTGCGCCAGTTCCACCTGTGTTTTCGCCTGGGCAGTTTGGGCACGCGTAGCAAAAATATCCAGGATCAGGTTGGTGCGGTCCAGCACCTTGATGTCCAGTATTCGTTCAATATTCCGCAGTTGCGATGGCGTCAGTTCCTCATCAAAGATCGCCACGTCTACCTCGTGGCCCTCGATGTAATCCTTCACTTCCTGCAGCTTGCCGCTTCCGAAAAACGTTCGGGGATGGGTATGTGGCCGTTTTTGCCTAAACCGTTTCAATTCCACTGCTCCGGCCGTCTCAGCCAATGCTGAAAGTTCATCAAGATGCTCCTCTGTTTCCTCCTCGGTTTCATGGGCAGTAGTTACTCCCAGCAGAATGACATTTTCAGGATTTGTGGGTTGTTTCATACATTAAAATCGCGTTGCTGACTTGCAAAGATAACGGACGAAAAAGATGAAGGTTAGAATAGCCGCAGCAAAACAGGTTTAATTCAGATACTGAAAATTTTTATTGAATCTGTCTGGAAACAGAAAATTTAAAGTCGTGGAAATGAACCTTTTTATTGCCGGTTGCAAATTAGCGTGTAGGTCCGATTTATTATAGGACAATTCCGCGCCAGCGGAATACTTATCCCCCAGCCGTTGAAGCCCGTGTCCGGGCTTGTCCCAAAAATAATGGGACTTACATTGAATATGCGAACATTACATTTTTTATATGCCTTCTATATTTGCCAAATCGAAAAACAAGAGACTTTGAAGGGAATAGTAGCTAAATCCACAGGGAGTTGGTACACGGTGCTGACTGAGGATGGAAAGGAACTTCAGGCGCGCATTAAAGGGAAGTTCCGGCTGAAAGGCATGAAAGCTACAAATCCTGTAGCTGTAGGAGATTCTGTGATACTGCAGAATGACCTGGCCACAGGCGATTACCAGATAACGGAAATCGCGGACCGGCAGAATTATATCATCAGAAAATCCAGCAACCTCAGCAGCCAATACCATATTATTGCGGCAAACATGGAGCAGGCTGCCTGCGTGGTAACCATAGCATATCCACGGACTTCACAAGGATTTATTGACCGGTTTCTCATTACCGCTGAAGCTTATGAAATTACACCGTTAATTATTTTTAACAAGGAAGACCTGGCCATAGACAAGAAAAGGGAAAAGCTGGAACAACTGCGGGCGCTCTACAATTCGCTGGGATACGGATGCCTGGAAACCTCTGCGAAAACAGGGTTGCACATGGATGAACTGCGGCAGGAACTTCATGGGAAAACCAGCCTGCTTATCGGCCATTCCGGTGCGGGTAAAAGCACGATCCTTAATTTTCTGTGCCCCGAGCTGGAATTGCGAACTGGCGTACTCTCTGATTGGTCAGGAAAAGGAAAACATACGACAACCTTCGCAGAGATGCACTTCCTGAATGCGGAAACCAGAATAATTGACACTCCCGGAATTAAAGAATTTGGTTTGGTGGATTTTAAAAAGGAAGAGATCAGCCATTATTTTCCGGAAATGAAAGACGTATTGAGCCAATGTAAATTCAATAATTGCCTTCACATAAATGAGCCGGGGTGCAAGATTCTTCGCCTGTTGGAGTTGGGTCAGATCAATCCGGAGCGGTATGCCAGCTATCTTAATATGCTGGACGATGATGGGGTGGAAGGATGAGTTTTACCCAAGTTTAATTGTATTCACTTAATTGAATCTTTGAATTTGCAAATAATTAAATTTCAATTATTTAAATAGTTAAAAATGAAAGTTGTAATTCAGCGTGTGCAGGAAGCGGCCGTAAAAACCGGTGGCGAAATAAAATCGGAAATAGGAGCAGGATTGCTCGTCCTGGTTGGCTTTGAGGCGGAGGAATCTTCTGAAGAAATGCAGTGGATGGCTTCTAAAATTGCCAACCTGCGAATATTCAATGATGACGCAGGAGCCATGAACTTTTCTGTGAAAGACGTGAATGGTGAATTGCTTGCAGTGAGCCAGTTTACCCTACATGCGACAACCAAAAAAGGAAACCGCCCAAGCTTTAACCGGGCTGCACCGGCCGATGCCGCAATTACGTTTTATAAGGAATTTATCACATTGCTGGCTATTGCATCCGGCAGAGATATTTTGACTGGCGCTTTCGGGGCTGACATGCAAGTGAGCCTGGTAAATGACGGCCCGGTCACCATTATTATTGATTCTAAAAATAAAGAATAGAATTTTATGACAATTACCGAAGCACAGGAAAATGTTGACGTTTGGATCAGAACCATTGGTGTTCGCTATTTTTCAGAGCTCACCAACATGGCAATCCTGACGGAAGAGGTGGGTGAACTGGCGAGCATAATGGCCCGTAAATATGGTCAGCAATCCTTCAAACCTGGCGAAGAGGAAAAGGCTGACATGGCAGATGAAATGGCTGATGTCCTTTGGGTTTTGATGTGCCTGGCCAACCAAACAGGCGTAAATCTGGAAGAAGCATTAAAGAAAAATATTGAAAAGAAAACAACAAGAGATAAGAACCGATACAATCAGTGAACAGTGAGCAGTGAACAGTGAACAGTGAAATAGTGATTAGTTGGTGATTTGGCCGTTTACTTTTTTTCTCCGTATTTATTTTTTTCCTTTTTTAATCTTAATGCCTTAATTATTCTTTTAAAATGAAAGTCACCAATTGGGGGCGATTCCCGGTAGTACATGCAGATGTTGTTTCACCGCTCAGCCGGGAGGATGCTGTTGCTGCTATTGGAAGCGCTGGTCAGATAGCCCGTGGCTTAGGCCGCAGCTATGGTGATGCCTCGCTGGCACCGCGCATTGTTTCTTCACTCCGGCTGGACCATTTCCTGGATTTCGACCGTGAAAAGGGGACCATCCGTTGTGAGGCAGGAGTAAGTTTTGATAGCTTGCTGAAGCTTATTCTTCCTGAAGGCTGGTTTCTGCCGGTTACGCCCGGAACAAAATACATTACAGTAGGAGGTGCCATAGCGGCCGATGTGCATGGCAAGAATCATCATAAGGAAGGTTCATTTGGAAGATTTGTCCATGAACTGAAACTCCTGGATGCGCAGGGTAAGTTGCTAACCTGCTCTCTTACTGAGAACCCGGAACTCTTTGCTGCGACTTTAGGCGGGATGGGCCTGACAGGAATTATCACCGAAGCGACTTTCCGGCTGAAGAAGGTGGAAACGGCCTGGATCAGCCAGCACACCTACAAGGCGCATAACCTCGACCAGATTTTCAGGCTTTTTGAAGAACATCGACAGGATACCTACACGATGGCCTGGATTGATTGCCTTGCCACCGGCAGCGATGTGGGCAAGAGTGTGCTTTTTACCGGGAAGCATTCTACGATGGATGAGCTTTCGCCCAGTGCCCGACAGCAACCGATGCAGATAAAGGAGAAATTTAAACTGAACATTCCTTTCCCGCTGCCGCATTTTGTGCTGAATAATTATGCTGTCAAGGCTTTTAACGCGCTATACTTTGCCCGGCACAGGCACGGGCATAAGCAGGTGGTGCCGTATGAGCCGTTTTTCTATCCGCTTGATGGCATCTTAAACTGGAACAGAATGTATGGCAGCCGGGGCTTTATTCAGTATCAATGTGTACTGCCGCTTGAGAAGAGCTATGACGGTCTTTCCGAAATCCTGCAAATGGTGGCCGGCCGTGGCGGAGGTTCCTTCCTTGCGGTGCTGAAGCTATTTGGCCCGCAGGATGGCCTGATGTCATTCCCCATGAGCGGCTATACCCTGGCGCTGGATTTCCCGCTGGAGGATTCACTGCTGCCTTTTTTGGATAAGCTCGATGAAAAAGTGGCGGCCTTTGGCGGGCGCATCTACCTGGCAAAGGACGCCCGCATGAGCCGGGAGATTTTCGAGGCTACCTATCCCAATCTGCCGCAATTCCGCGAGTTGCTCAGCAAATTTGATCCGGAGAAGAAATTCCGGTCACGGCAGTCAGCAAGGCTGGGAATATAGGACTACTCCCGCTCGCTCAGCTCCAGCCAGCGCAGTTCCTTGCTATCCATTTCTTCAAGAATAACCTGGATTCGATTTGCCCATTCTGAGAGTTCTTCATGGCTTCCCCGGCCACTGTTCATCTTTTCTGTGAGCTTTTTCTTTTCATTTTCTAAAGCGGCTATTTCCTTTTCCAAAAGGTCAAATTCCTTTTGTTCTTTATAATTCAATTTCCTTTTAGAAGGCGGGACAACCGATGGCTCTTTTGAGGTAGCCCCGGTTTGTGCAGGTTTTGTTTTGGATGTAATGGCAGCTTTTTCTTCCTGTAGTTTTTGCTCGCGGTAGCGGCTGTAGCTTCCGTTAAAGTCGGTGATTTCGCCATCACCTTCAAAGATGAAGAGATGGTCTACCACTTTGTCCATGAAATAGCGGTCGTGGGTTACTACGATAATGCAGCCGGAAAAAGTGCCAAGGAAATCTTCCAGCGTCTGGAGCGTAAGGATGTCCAGATCATTGGTGGGCTCGTCCAGGATGAGGAAGTTGGGGTTTTTCATCAGTACGGTGAGCAGGTAGAGCCTGCGCTTTTCGCCTCCGCTAAGCTGACTAACGTATACATGCTGTTTGGGCGGCTCAAACCCGAAGTGTTGCAGGAATTGCGAAGCCGGCAATTCGCCATTTGCCGTAGGGATTATGTCAGCAATATCCGTCACCACCTCCAGCACTTTTTTGTCAGCTTTCAGCTTCATGCCTTCCTGGCGGTAGTACCCAATGCGGATGGTTTCCCCGGTTTCTACTTCGCCCGAATCCGGAGGCATTAATCCGGTGAGCACGTTCAGGAACGTGGTTTTGCCGGTGCCGTTATCGCCCACTATGCCAATGCGTTCCCCTTTGCGGAAATTGTAGCTGAAGTCGCGCATCACCATTTTATCTCCAAAGCTTTTAGCGATGTGCTTTAGCTCAATGATCTTGCTCCCCAGGCGCTGGCTCCTCACCTGCAGGTTGATAGCAGCTTCTTCCTGTTCTCCCTGTGCTTTTTCCTGTAATCCTTCAATCGCATCCAGGCGATATTTGGCTTTGGTGGTGCGGGCCTTGGGCATTCTGCGCGCCCATTCCAGTTCTTTTTTCAAAAGTTGACGGGCCTTCTCTGCCCCGACTGCAGTTTGTTCCTGGCGTTCGGCTTTTTGCTCAAGAAAGTAGCTGTAGTTGCCTTTGTACCGGTAGAGTGTGCCGTTGCTGAGTTCCAGTATCTCATCCGTAATCCGGTCAAGGAAATAACGGTCGTGGGTTATGAGCAGGAGCGTCACGTTGCGGCCTGAGAGAAATTCCTCCAGCCACTCAATCATGTCCACGTCAAGGTGGTTGGTCGGCTCATCCAGGATGTAGAGGTCAGGCTGGCTTATGAGCAGGCGGGCCAGGGCTACACGCTTTCGCTGGCCACCGCTCAGGGTTCCGGTCTTCTGTTGCAGCTCGGTCAGCTTCAGCCGGGTAAGGACTTCCTGCACCCGCGCTTCATAATCCCACGCATGCAGGTGGCTCATTTGATCCATCGCGGGCTGTAGGTTTACACCGGTTATCAGTGCTTCCTCATATTCGCGCACAGCGTTCAGCAATGGATTGTCAGATTGCAGTATGGCCTGCAAAATAGTATGCTCCGGATCGAGTGCAGGCTCCTGTTGCAGGTAGCCCACGGAAATATCTTTATTAATGCGGACGATACCGGAATCGGTGCCATCCACGCCCGCCAGCACATTGAGCAGCGAGGTTTTGCCTGCACCATTCCGTGCTACCAGTGCTTTCTTTTCTCCCTGGTAAAGGCTTAGGGAAACATCCTGAAACAGCAGCTTTTCCCCATAGCGTTTGCTCAGGGATTCGGCTTGTAAAAAAAACATGGGGTGTGAAGGATTTTATGAGGTGCAAAGGAACGGAGAAAAAGTGTGCATTTTCCCGGAAACGCACCCCTGAGGGTTGGAAATCCCGGGGCGCTTCGTGCAGTCAAACCGCTTATTGCACAACATTCCATCTTGCCAGTTCCCATACCTGCCACTCGCCTCCTGGCTGCAAGATGCGCTTCTGAATGATGCCTGTCCCTTGCGCTATCAGGTAGTAGGTTTCGAGGCCGGATTCAACAGAATTCATGGGATCATGTATTTCGATCACATTATGAAATTCCTGACCTGCAATCTGTACAACAGGAAGAATTTCAGTGATTGTCACAAACATACCGCTGGGAGCTTCTGATCTGGTGCCGGCTGCCGGAGGATAAAAATACAGATAGGTCCAGTCGGAGGAAATGTCCTCGCGCGTATGAATTGCGAAGCCGCAGCGCTTACCGCTTTCGCCTCTTTCGCAAGTGCTTTCCCCGGTTATTCTGTCTCTGCGGCCCAGCGCGGGATGCTCAATAGTATATTGAAAAGTTTCCCGTTTAGATTGCAAAACATCCCGGTTGTACTCATCTACATACACCCTGGTATCAGATGTTACCACAGCACTGTCTGACGCACCGCTGGCAGTATCCTCATACACCCACCAGGTTCCTTCCTGGAAATACATGGCGGCCATAAATTCAGGCTGAAGAGGATATTCCGGAGCTTCTTCCCTGGGTTTACATCCTGCTATATTTATTATTAAAATTAATGTGAATAAAGAAAAAGAACGCAGCGTGCTCTTATTTTCCTTTGTTTTAATATTTAAATAATTTTTCATTTTCATTCTTAATAATTTGATGGTTTTAAATTTTGATTTTTTAACATTCAGGATTAACTGCCAATTTAATAATTGTTTATTTACTCAATAAATATCCAGTCCCCGCTGTCTTTCATTTTCACGGCCACGTTTGAGAACCAGAGCCTGAAATTTTCTTCCGGGTTTTGACGGACAAGGCTAAAGAGCAGCGGGCCTGCCGTTTGGTTGCTTTCCCAGGTTGCCGGGAAGGCATATTCAGCGTATCCGCCCCGCAGAAATGACCATTGTTGTATGAGGTGGTCATCGTTAAAATAGAGCTCATAAACGTCTCCGGGTGTGTAGCCGCCAGAATCCTCGTAGCTCACAGTGAGGCGATGCGCTATTTCCTGGCCCACAGGCATCTCCACATTTTCATCCAGTTCCAGGGAAATGTTGTCGTCCCACATCAGATGGAAGGGAAAGAAGAGCCAGTAATTGTCATTTATAAACCGCATATCGGCCTGCAGGCTTAGCGTGTCAGCACTGCGTATGGAATCGCGAAAAACTTCGAGGTGCGTCCCACCGCCTTTCACTGAATCTCCCGGGTTGGTATATTCAAACCAGTTAAGTCCTGGATTCCAGCGCCAGATTCGCTGCACGGTATCATTATCCACAAGAAAATTGAAGGTGTATTGAACCATCTCTACCTTATCAAAATCGTGGTAACCATACCGGGCTGCAATGTTTTGTGCGGCTTCTTCAGCAGGAGGTGTTTGCCCGCAGCCTGCAAGCAACAAGCAGAGGCAAACCCATCGTTTTACCTTCATCTTCATGGCAACAATGCGAATTATGAGGCCACAAAACTACGAAAGGCATTGCCCGCTTTACTAAGCACGCGCAAAGTGATATTCATTGCACCAAATACAAATTACCTGAAGCATTCTTTATTTTTTTTGAACATTTCCTATTTTAAGCGGGAGTTAGAATATAAAATACTTGACTATTACGGTTTGGATAGTATAATATTCTTTAATAGGTATAGGCTTTTAGATCGCAATTCTAAAGTGCTGATTTAATTCGTTT
>JBBDIG010000021.1 GCA_040880525.1 Bacteroidia bacterium | reverse complement strand
GTGATAGTTGCCGGTTTTTTTATTACCTAATACGTAAAATTATTCCGAGTTAGGGTTCAAATTATCCTTCTAATGAAATTAAAAAAACAAAACTGGAGGATATATTTTCGCTGCGACTTATGGATTAGCTCAATTACCCAATGGCCCTAGCTATATTTCTAAGTACTACTATGGTCGTTTGGATGAAAACGGTGATACCCTTTGGACCCGACAGCATGGTGATACCGCTAGCACTAATAGGATGCATACAGTAAAGGAATTAGCGGATGGTAGCTTATTGTTTTTAGGTGAGAACTATGATAACGGGAGCTTTTTGGCTGTTGCTTTTAAAACCGACAAAAATGGAAGGGTGATTTGGCAGCGGAACTACCGATACTTTGATGATTTCAGAGTGAATAATTTTTTGCAGAATATTGCTCCTACACCTTTTGGGGGAATCATATTGGTTGGAGATATTGTCAGCAGAGGTACGGTTCCAGGCTTCGATACCACCGGGCTGTGGAGCTGGATAATGCTCACTGATAGTTTCGGCTGCGTACAGCCCGACTGCCAGGATACCACCGTTAAGGTTGGGATAAAGGAAGTGGAGCGCCAAATTGCTTTGCACATTTACCCCAACCCGGCCACTGATGAAGTGATAATTGCCCTGCCTGAGGCAGCAGCATTAAAAGATGTCAGCCTAATCGTTTACAATTCCCTTGGCCAATTGGTATACCGGCAGCGGTCAGCGGGTGCGCAATCCATAATCAACGTAGGCACCTGGAAGCCGGGCCTTTATCTTGTTGAGGCAAGGACGGGTGATACTTTTTCAAGTTACAAGTTGATGGTTGAGTAGCCTTTTAGGCCGGTTGTGCCGGGCTGTATCTACCCAATTCAATTTCTGATAGTGCAGCGGAAATTTGGATAAAATGAGGATATATTTGTCATAATCAATTAAACCAATAATCCATATTTTGAAATGAAAAAGCAATACTATGTAATCCTGGCCTTGCTGGCGTTTGCCACTACGGTGCAGGCGCAATCGTATCAACTGACCGTGAGAACCGCAACCTACACCGAACTGGAATCTCCGACACTCCTCTCTGATGATGATCCCTGGGATGATGATGTTTGGAACATCAGCATGCCTTTCGATTTCCAGTTTTTTGAAGAATCACTTGATCAGATTGTTATAGGTGACGGGTATGTATATTTTACTGCTCTGGGTAGTGACCTAATTGGAATTTTCAGTAATGACTTGCGGGATGCAGGGATAACTAAGAGCAGGTCGCCTGTAGCATATCAGGTGGCAGGTTCATCACCTGATCGAATATTTAAGATCCAATGGAAAAATGCTCATTTTTTTGAAGGTGATAACCGTGATTCAGCGAATTTCCAATTATGGTTGTACGAGCAGCATGGTAAGATCGAAATGCATTATGGTCCCTCTCATGTTGGCCGGGATAGCGCCTATGGGGGATATTTCACATCAGGAGCAGCCGTGTATATGATGGATGTTTCCGGTTCAGTTTTTATTGGACTGACGGCAGACCCCTCAGAACCGGATTTTGAAGATAATTTCCAAAATTATAGCGGCTTGAACGGCCATCCCGAAAATGGAATTGTATATGAGTTTAACTACGGCTGGGCGGCAGTCGTTGCACATGATCTTGAATTGGTATCCAATATTCGCGCATATCCCGTCCCTATGCAGGAAAGCCTCAATCTTGAACTGCCGGGAGCGGGACTAAAGCAGGTTCAGATCCTTGACGCTGCCGGAAGGATCGTGGCAGAAAAATCTACCTACGACAATAACCTTGAAATTTCTGTTTTAAATTATAAAACAGGAGTTTATATTTTGAACGTAACGCAGTCCGGTCAGAAGCATCAATTCAAGCTGGTGAAATAGCAGTTTGGGTATTCCGTCAAATATATTCACTCTATCGGTCGGCATCTCCTTATCTTTCACAGAATCCGCCTTTAAAATCCCATAGCAACTTTTTCAGATGGTTATCGAATTTTGAGGCTATGGCGCAGAATTGGTATCGTGGGCAAAAATTCACCGGAAGTGCTGATGCTCAATCAACCTGCCGGTTGTTGTTTTTAAGGGTCAATTGATTAGATTTGCGCCCTTTTTTAAGTTCTAATTGTCTCACAATAAAATTTGGAGGAAAAGTGACAAAAGCAGAAGTCGTATCTGAAATTTCGGATCGTACCGGAATAGATAAGAAGGAAGTGGAGGAAGTAGTAAACAATTTTTTTCACGTATTGAAGGACTCAATGTCGCAAGGCAATGATGTTTTCTTCAGAGGTTTTGGAAGCTTCATTGTAAAGAGAAGAGCCCGTAAGGTAGCACGGAACATTGCAAAGAATACTTCCCTGATTATTGAACCCCATTACATTCCTGCATTCAAACCGGCAAAATCATTTGCCGAGGATGTGAAGAAAAAGGTGAAGTAAATTTCTTCCCCCTTAACTAAAAAAAGATGAATATGACCAAATCCTCGTGGATCAAAACTGGAACATTAGTATTGATTCTGGGCTTGGTTGCATTCATCTTTTTTATGGGTAAAAACAATCCCCAGTCAATAAATGATGATACTTCCACACTGGTTCCGCCAGGTATGGAGGATGGTCATGATCATGGAGAGATAGAGAATTCTGCGAGTTTTGTGATCGAGGATCATATTGCAGAAGTTCGCTCCTCCCTGGGATCACCCGGAGAGGAGTTGGTCAAGTCAGCCAGTGATATTGAGGAAGTGAATACCCGGTGGGTTGCCTTGGCCGAGGCCTGGGATTCTGCCGGCCACCCCATAATCTCCGGATATTACTACCAAAAGGCGGCAGAAGCCAATTCAACCGAGGAGCTATGGAGCAATGCAGCCAACCAATATTACCTGGCTGAAAAGACCGCTACCGGTGACACTTTTAACGTACTGGTGGATCTTTCTATCCATGCCTATCTCAAGACCCTGTCCATCAATCCTGATAATTTAAATGCAAAGGCTGATCTGGCCGTGGCTTATATTGAAGGGAAGGATGATGTGATGAAAGGAGTTGGATTGCTCAAGGAAATAGAGCAAGTAGACCCTCATAATCAGAAGATGCTCTTTTATTTAGGAGTGTTGTCAATACAGTCGCAGCAATATCCAAAGGCTCTGGAAAGATTTGAAACTTTAGTAACTTTGCAGCCCCAAAATCCATTTCATTATTATTATTTGGGTCAGGTTCATCTGATGATGGACAACGATAAGAAGGCAGTTTCTGCGTTTGGTCAGTACAGGATGCTAATTCAGGATCCTGCATTGAAAAAAGAAGCCGCCCGTATTATAAACTCAATTCAGAATCAATAAAAAGTAATCAATATGCCTTGCGGTAGGAAAAGAAAAAGACACAAGATCGCCACTCATAAGCGTAAGAAGAGACTTAGAAAAAACCGTCATAAGAAGAAGAAATAGTCCTGTTCTTTTTGTCGGGATTACTCTGCTATACAGAAATTCCGGACTGGTAATTTGAGGTGCTCTCTCCTTCTATTCTGCACCTGATGTGTATAACCATTATAAATTCTTAATGATCTTTTGAGCCGGGAACTGGTAATTCAAACTACTTCTCACGGAGCCGACATTGCATTGCTTGAAGAGAAAAAACTTGTAGAACTTCATCATGAAAATGTTGAAGATGAGTTTCTTGTGGGTGATGTATATAAAGGCAGAGTAAGAAAGTTGCTGCCGGGATTAAATGCTGCATTTATTGATATTGGCCATGAAAAGGATGCGTTTCTGCATTACCTCGATATGGGGCCGAATATCAGAACGCAGCAAAAATTCTTTGCTCAGGCGGCTAATGATGCCGGAGTGGAGCTTGCCAATTTTGAGTTTGAACCCGAAATTCAGAAAACCGGCAAAATCACTGATGTCCTGAAACCCGGACTCCCCATCATCGTGCAGATCATGAAGGAGCCTATTTCCACGAAAGGTCCTCGCCTTAGCTCCCAGCTTAGCATTGCCGGAAGATATGTGATCCTCATCCCGTTCGGCAAGTCTATGGCGATCAGCAAAAAGATAAGGAACAAAGAAGAACGAGAGCGGCTGAGAAGATTATTGAACAGTATTCGTCCGGCCAACTTCAGCATCATTGTCCGTACGGTAGCCGAAGGGAAAATGGTGGCAGAACTTGACCGCGATCTGCGCAACCTGGTGGATAAATGGGATTTGCTGATAAAGAATCTTCGGCAGAACAAACCCAAGCTTTTGGGAGAGTTGGATAAAACCGAATCAATTCTGCGTGATCTTCTTAATGATTCATTTCAAAAGGTGCTGGTGGATAATGAGCAGTATTACATACAGGTGAAAGATTATATCCAGCGAATAGCCCCGCAGAAAGAACATATTGTCAAGCTCTTTACCGGGGAAGGCAGCCTTTATAAAAGCTATGGTATTGACAAGCAGATGAAAACGCTTTTCGGAAAGATCGTGAATCTGACCGGGGGCGCATATCTGATCATTGAGCATACCGAAGCTATGCATGTAATTGATGTGAACAGCGGCAGCCGCAGGAGCAATGAAAAAAATCAGGAGGACAATGCCCTGCGTATTAATACAGAGGCAGCGGAGGAAGTAGCAAGACAACTTCGCCTGCGCGATCTTGGCGGCATTATCATCATTGATTTTATTGACATGCGCCAGTTCGAGAACAAAAAGAAGCTGCATGCCCATCTCAAAGAGTTGATGAAGGAAGACAGGGCAAAACATTCGGTGCTCCCAATCTCGAAATTTGGTTTGGTTCAGATCACCCGCCAACGGGTGCGTCCTGAACTTAATATGAATAATGCCCAGACATGCCCCATGTGCAAGGGAACAGGTGAGGCAAATCCCCATATTATGGTGGTGGAAGAAATTGAGAATCGCCTGACCGAAATCATGAAAGAATATAAAGAGCGTTCACTCAGAATAATCGTCAACCCTTTTATCCAGAGCCATCTTACGAAAGGTATGGTATCCTTGCGATGGAAATGGATGTGGAAGTACAAAATCTGGATTGAAGTGGAAGCTGATGAAGCATTCTTCATCACCAAATATCTCCTCCTCACTTCCACAGGAAAGGAGATTGAGGCATAACAGTTTTCTGCACTTCCCTGGCGACCTATCTTTACAGCAGTAAAACCAATAATCATAACATCCTATGAAGAATCTACTCTTGGCCGGAGCAATTGCAGCGGCTATGCTCAGCGCGTGCGTATCACCACGGGTTGTTCAGGATTTGAAAACCGAAAATGCGGCTTTGGACACGAGGCTGGACAGTTGCCGTTCTGCCCTCAGCGACATCAGGACTGACTATGACAGGGCGCTTGTGGATATGGAGGCCCAATCCAATACCATCCGGAAATTGGTGGAGGACACCATTCATCTTAGCCGGGCGCAACGAAGGCTTAATGATTTGTACCAAAGGCTGAATACCACTTATGAGGAACTGATTGACCGGAATAAAACGATCTCTACTGAAAGTATGCAGAAGGCGCAGGAACTGGCCGGAGACCTGCAGAAACTGCAGGCTGAATTGCAGGAGCGCGAGCAGGAATTGACTCAGAAAGAGTTGGCATTGCAGGCGAAAGAAGCAAAAGCCCAGGAACTCGGACAGAATCTTACCATGACCCAAAGTGAACTTATGGAAAAAGTGGAGCGGGTAAATGAACTTGAGCGACTTATCGGGCAAAAGGATTCTGCAAACCAGGCCCTGAGAAAATCCATTGCTGATGCATTATTAAGTTTTCAGGACCAGGGGCTGACGGTAAGTTTGAAGGACGGGAAAGTATATGTGTCGCTTCAGGAAAAACTTCTTTTTGCCAGTGGCCGTTATGAAATTGATAAAAATGGAAAGCAGGCTCTTTTAAAATTGGCTGAAGTGCTGAATACTAAACCCAGTGTGGCTGTTTTGATTGAAGGACATACGGATAATGTACCGATCAGCGCAGGAAGCTGTCTGAAAGACAATTGGGATCTCAGCGTTTTGAGAGCTACCGAGGTGGCACGGGTTCTTACGGAGCAAGGAAATGTTGATCCACAGCGGGTGGTTGCTTCGGGAAGAAGCAAATACGTACCGGTAGATTCCAGCGATTCCGTTGAAGCCCGCAGGAGAAACAGACGTACAGAAATTATCCTTACCCCAAATCTTGATGAGCTTTATCAATTAATTGAAACGAAATGAAACCATCCAAAATGACTGGACTGAGGATTTCAGTTTCAGGCAACGTACAAGGAGTTAATTTCAGAAGTGAAACCCAACGAAAGGCTGAAGAGCTTGAAATACAGGGATACGTAAAAAACCTGGAGAGTGGAAAGGTGGAAATTGAGGCCCAGGGTTCGGATGAGGCAATGCAGAAGTTCCTGGATTGGCTGAAGGTAGGCCCTGCGGCATCCGATGTAGAGGACGTAAAGTCAACACCCGTCCAAATGGGTGATTATTCCGGATTCGAAATAGTCAGGTAAAACGAAAAAGCCTCCGGGAAAGGAGGCTTTTTTATAATTCAGGCACTTGCCGGATGATTAACTTCCGGAGGTTTTCTCTTTCGATACTACTGTTCCTTTGACGAAAATCATTTTATAGGAATCATCCCCTTTCGCATTGGAAGTAACCGTTATATTTTTCATAAAAGCACCCACCTCTTCAGTTTTATTAAACTCTGCTGTTATAAAGCCGCTCTTTCCGGGTAAAATAGCTTCTTTTGTGTAGTTTGCAACTGTGCATGAACAACCTGGTTTCACGTCCAGCAGGATCAGGGGTTTATCTCCGCTGTTGGTGATCCTGAAGGTATATTTTGCCTCGGAATTTTGGATGATCGTTCCGAAATCGTGCGTTTCTTTCTCAAAACTGATCCCGGCCCCTGATTGGGCCCCTAACTGCGACAGACAGAATACAGTAAAAATAATGGCGGTTAAATGCTTCATTCTTTTATCCTCCTTTTGTCATTACCTGGCCACGGAGATAGATCTGATTCCTGGAATTTCCCTTTTCGTTGGTGGTAACGGTTATTGATTTATGAAACCTGCCTGGCCTCCCTTCGGAATCAAAAACAACTTTGATCTTACCTTTTTCGCCAGGCATTACGGGATCCTTGGAATAGGAGGGAGTGGTACAGCCACAGGTTCGTGAAATATCGCTAATCACCAATGGCGCATCTCCCGTGTTGGTGAATTCAAACTCATATTCTGCTTTTTCTCCTTCGTTGATCTGGCCAAAGTTGTGGTTATCCGTTTCCAGGGTCATCACAGGGCCTTGTGCCGCTGCATGGAACGTGACTGCCATGAACAGCAGCAGCATTGAAAGATAGCGTTGCATTCCTGAGTCCATATTAGCTTCCTGGTACTCTTACCGGAGTTTCTTCTGCAGGTTTCGCTGAGCCCTTCCCGGTAACCGTTCCTTTTATAAAAATCACTTTGGTATTGTTCGATTGCGGTTCATTGGTAGTAACCGTGATGGACTTGTGGAAATTCCCTGGGCGTCCTGATGAATTGAAAACTGCGGTAATCGTTCCTGTTTTACCCGGAGCAATGGGTTCCCGCGTCCAGGACGGAGTGGTGCAGCCACATGAAGGCCGTACATTTACGATCATAAGATCTGCATTGCCGGTATTCTTTACTGTAAAAACGTGCTTAGCCTGTGTGCCTTCAGTTATGGTTCCGAAATCGTGGGAATCCTCAGTGTATTCTGCCACGGCCTTTTGCCCGTATACGCTGAAGGACATTGTCATTAAAAGGAGGAGTCCAAGTAAATTTTTCATTTTATATTTTTATTGAGTTTGAATTAACGTACCGGGTTTTGCAAAAAAAAGACCAGCATCCGGTATAAAAATCATTGACCAAAGCTAACGAATAAAGCCATCAGAAGTTGATCATAGAGTCAAACTTTGCAAATCCCTGAATAGTTCCAGGCTGGCATTAGCGAATATATCGTGCCCTTTTCCTTGTTATTTTTCTCATGATAACAATAAGCAGCAGAAATACAGAAAGATAGGAAGCAATTCGACCGATATAATCACCATACTTCACGTAGAAGGTAATATGGTTATTGATCGGCAGATTGGCCCGTAATCCTCCGGGAACCCAGAAACCGGTTTGCTCCATGATATTCCCGCGCGTATCGAAAAAGGCTGAAATGCCGGTATTGGCACTTCTGGCTATGGCCTTTCGCGTTTCTACGGCCCGCAGTGATGCATAGTGCAGATGTTGCTTGTATCCATCGCTGTTGCCCCACCAGCCATCATTGGTAATGAGCGCAATGATGTTAGCGCCATCTGCGATAAAATCACCGGTATAGTCGCCAAAAATAGATTCGTAGCATATAATCGGGGCTGCCCGAATCGAAGAATCCACAGGGAAAACAATGGCCTTGTCTGAGCGGCCCAGACTGCCGGAAGTACCGCCCAGGTCAATGGCAAAATCCTCCAGGAAACTAAAGACGGCCGGATATGGCATGATCTCAACTCCGGGCACCAGTTTATTTTTATGATAATACTGATATTGTCCGGTGCCATCTATTAACAGGGCAGAATTGAATACGTCATAGTAGTTCGCTGAATTCTGGACTTGCCGGGCGGTGGGTGTCTTTCCTTTGCCTTCCGGATAGATCAGATAAGGAGAAAATCCGGTGATCAGCTTCATTTGCGGATGTTTCTTCAGGAAAGCGATAATCTGCTGCATTGGCTCGGTTTCATTCACCGTGGTAATCTCAGAGTTCCACGGTAATGCTGTCTCAGGCCAAATCAGGAGTTCTGTATCTTTTGTAAGCAACGAATCGCTGATCCTTAGCAGGTTATTCAGTTGCGTGTTCATTGTGCTTCGGTCAAACTTGTCATTGTAAGGATCAACGTTGGGTTGCACTACCACCACTTCTGCAGTGCGAACAGCCGGGAAGGTTTGACGGTAAAGAAACCATGAAAGGATAAACGGAGCGGTAATGAGCAGCAGAATGAGCAATAGTTCCGGCCAGATGCGAAACATTGGTTTATGCTTTTCGCGTCCCATTGAGTATCGCAGAATAACTTCAAAGATCAGGATGTTGACCAGCAGCACCCATAAACTGCCACCGAGGGCTCCGGTAAATTCATACCACTGCACCCAGTTAGGGTGCATGGCAAATACATTTCCCAGGTTCAGCCACGGCCAGGCAAGGTCCCAGTTCAGGTGCAGATATTCTAAGGAAATCCAAAGGCAAATGAGGGTGAGAAGCGACAAGCGCTGCCCGATATGTTTTTTCGAAACGTGATAGATCAGCACCGGGACAGCCTGTAGTATGCTGTTGCAAAACACCGCCATGATGGCTCCCGGCAGGGACGCCAGGTAAACCCAATAAGTAGTAAGGCCATTCCACACCAAAAAATTCAGGAAAGCGTAAAAGAAAACTACCCAATTCGAATTTCTGTGCGCTGCCTGAAACACCAGATGTTCCATCAGCAAAGTGGGGACAAAAGCAACGAAAATGAGAAAAGCTGCGGAATAGGGCGACCAGGCAAAATAGCCTAATACCCCGCTCACCACCACCAGGATGAGCAATACCAGATGATTAATTTTTTCCTGCGATAACAATTACGAGTTCTCCTTTAATGGGTTTTTCTTCAAAATGAGCGGCAAGTTCAGCCAAAGTTCCATGTATTGTTTCTTCGAATATTTTTGTCAGCTCCCGCGAAACCGATGCCCTTCTTTCTGCACCAAGGACCTCAGCCATTTCCGTCAGGGATTTCAGCAAGCGGTAAGGCGATTCATAGAAGATCATAGTGCGCTGTTCTTCTGCCAATAGCGTAAGCCGTTTCATGCGGCCTTTTTTGTGAGGCAGAAACCCCTCGAAAGTGAAGCTGTGGGCGGGCAATCCGCTATTTACAAGTGCCGGAACAAATGCGGTGGCCCCAGGAAGGCACTCCACCGTAACGCCCTGCCGCAGGCATTCCCGGATCAACAGAAAACCCGGGTCAGATATGGCAGGCGTTCCGGCATCCGTTACCACGGCATACGTTACGTCAGCCTGCAATTCCTCAGCAATTTTCTCGGCTATCTTGTGTTCATTGTGCTGGTGATGAGCCCGCAAAGGAGTGAGGATGCCATAATGGTTGAGGAGCTTTTTTGTGGTTCTTGTATCTTCAGCCAAAATGAGATTCACCTCCTTCAATACCCTCACTGACCGGTACGTCATGTCTTCTAAATTCCCGATAGGCGTGGGCACAGCTATTAATTTTCCCATTTCGCGTGTGCTGGTTGGCTGCTGCAAAAGTAACCCATGCAGACAGGAAGGGTGAATCCATTGGATTTTTCAGAAAAAATGCGCTATTTGATGCCGCATTCAAATAAGCCAGCTTTGTTCTTCAATAAATTCAAATACCCAACCCGTTGAAAATCTTCATTATATTCCTCATTTTCATTTCCCTGGGCGCTTCCCTCCATGCGGCTGAAATTTTTGGACGCGTTACTGACACGCTGGGGGAACCGCTTGCGTTTGCCAATATTTATGTGAAAGGCACCACCACCGGCACAAGCACCAATGTTGAAGGCTACTACCACCTGGAATTGCCGGCAGGAACGCACCAGGTCATATTTCAGTATTTGGGATATAAAGTAAAAACACTTGATATCCGGCTCAGTTCTGAAGAAAAGAAGCGGCAGGATGTAATACTTGAGGAGCGCTTTCTTGGATTGCAGGAGGTCGTGATATCAGACGGAGAAGATCCGGCTTACCGGGTAATCAGGGCGGCTATTGCAAGCCGCAAAGAGCATCTGAAAGCCATACCCTCTTATAACAACGAAATATACAGCAAGGCAATCATTAAAATGCGGGGTGTTCCGGGAGTGGATTCAGCAGAACTGGATACCATGTTCAACGAACGGAATATGTTCTACCAGGGAATCCTGTACTTTTCTGAAAGCGTTTCCACCGGAATTTGCAAACAGGGGCAAGCCTGCCGTAAAATTGTACATTCCTCTAGGGTAAGCGGAGAATCGGGTGGGCTGAGCCTGAATTTTATTTTTGAAGACCCCTTTAACTTTTATGAAAATAATGTGGAGATAAGGCAGCTAACCCAGCGGGGGATCATTTCACCCGTTGCGGCTACTGCGCTCTTTTTTTATGACTACCGGCTGGAGGAAGCTTATATCGAGAATGATCTGCTGATCAATAAAATTGAGGTGATCCCAAAGCGCCCGAATGATCCGGTTTTTCATGGATATATTCATATAGTGGAAGACGACTGGCGAATTTATAGCACGGATCTGACCATTACCGGCAAAAATGGAATTCGATTGCTGGACACAGTGCGCATCCGGCAAACCTACCTTCCTGTTAATGATTCATTGTGGATGGTTTTCAATCAAAACTTTTATTTTAGTTTTAATTTATTTGGATTTAGTGCTGCCGGTAACTTCCTTGGCGTATACAGTGATTATCAGATTAGTGCGGTGAATGATGAATCATCCTCAAGAGAAATACTGAAGGTGGAACCCGGTGCCTCTGCAAAGGATTCTGTTTATTGGAAAGAAATCAGGCCGGTGCCGCTCTCGGAGGAGGAATTGCTCGATTATCGCATAAAAGATAGCATTGAAACAGTACATGAGTCAAAGGAGTACAAGGACTCTGTTGATAGAGAGAGAAACAAACTTACAATCGGGGAAATATTTTTATCCGGCTATACATATTCCAATTCGTACAAAGAAAATAGTCACTACATAGCGCCTCTTTTATACTCCGTTAACTTCAATACAGTAGAAGGGCTGAATATCAACTTATCCTACAGGTTCACACAGAATTATGAAACAAGTGTACCGCTGAAGCTTAATTTTTTTACCCGTTATGGTTTTAGCAACGGCCATTTAAACGGAGGCGGAGAATACCAAAAGGGAATGTGGCGCTTTGCTGCCGGGCGGGATGTAAAGCAATTTGACGAGAATGGTCCTGTTTTGCCCTTGATAAATACTTTTTCTTCGCTCCTTCACAAAGAAAATCTCATGAAGATTTTTGAAAAGGCCTATGCAGAAGCGGAGTGGAAGGAGGAAATATGGAATGGGATCACACCGCAGTTGGAGGTGAGCTATGCCCATAGAAATCAATTGTTTAACACAACAGGGTTTTCATTTAATAAAGATGAAAATAAACTTTACGCTGATAATATTCCGGACTATCCTGAACCGGTAAAGACAGGAGACAGCAGGATATTTAAAATTGAGACCGGTCTGCAAATAGCGATAGCGCCTTATTACGTCACCATCGGTGATAAAAAGCTAAGCCTCGGCAGCAAATGGCCGGTGCTGCAACTAAAATATGAGAAAGCGATTCCCGGGATTGCAGGCAGCCATGCGGACTTCGATTTTATTGAATTGGGAATCAGCGATGAGATGGACCTGAAGCTGCTGGGCACTAGTTCCTTTGACGTGAGAGCCGGCAAGTTCATGAACCGGAAAAACATGTATTTCCAGGATTACCGTCATTTCTTTGGGAATGAGATCGGGCTGTCGCTTGGCGGGCTGAATGAATTCCTTTTGCTTCCTTACTATGAGTATAGTACGGATGAAGAATTTTTGGAGGCGCATTGGGAGCATAACTTTGAAGGTTTTTTCTTTAATAAAATACCCCTCATTCGTAAGCTGAAGTGGCAATTGGTGGCAGGTGGGAAAACTCTGTTAACGGCAGAGCAAAAACCCTATTATGAACTGGTCTTTGGAATTGACAATCTTATAAATTTTAAAGGCGTGAGTCTGATAAGGTTGGATTTTGTGCTGAACTTCAGGCATTTATCAAAACCCGGCTTCGGTTACATTCTCCGCATGGGCAAGAGTTTCCAACCCAATAACGGAGGAGGTATTTCGATTCAATTGTAGTTGCAGCGGATTCTGTAAAAATAATACCCGGCCTGCACTGCTCGAATAGAAGTCGTCACAAACAAAAATTACCTGAAATAGAAAAAATATCTTTTAATTTGTAAAAATATATTTTCCTTGATTAAACGATTTTTTAAAAATATAGGAGTGCTGGCACTTGCGCTTTCATTAGCGCTGGTTTTAGGAGAATTATTGCTTCGGCTTGTGGTTCCTGACAGTCCGAAGAACTATATCTGGCCGCCTAAGCTGCAACAAATATTTAAACCATCGGAAGGAATAATGCCGGGTATAAGCGGGCTGGCTTATGTCAGTTTCAACTCGCTTGGTGTACGGGGCAGCGAGCCGGAGAAAGAGGCTATAAAAATGATGACCATTGGTGGCAGCACTACAGAGTGTCTATACCTGGACCAGGAAGAGGCATGGCCACAACTCCTGCAAGAGAAACTCAATGAAAACAGCAGCACTCGCTACTGGGTGGGCAATGCTGGTAAATCAGGCCTTCATTCTGGCCACGTTCGTATGGTGATGGAATATATGCTTCAGGACCCCGATTTCAGAGAAGTGGAAACCCTGCTTGTGCTCTCCGGCATCAATGATCTGATGCGTTTTCTTTCAGACAGCAACCGCTATTTATACCCCGACTATGAAGGAATGATACGCCTCACATTCTCTATAATTAGTTATGATGAAGTGGCGCTTCCATTTTATAAGGAGACCGCCTGGTACCGGGTTTTGCGAAATAGTAAACACAGGTACCGGAGCGGAAATATACAGGATGAGGCTGGCGAGACGTACGAGGGCTGGCGCAGCAACAGGCGGAATGCTTCCCGTATAATTCCGGAACTTCCGGATATGACCACGGCTTTGACCAAATATCACGATAACCTGGAAATGATGGCCGACATGGCTGCACGACATGGACAGGAAATTATATTCCTGACGCAACCAACTCTTTATCATTCTGATATGCCCGACTCACTGAGCCGGCTTCTATGGATGGGAGGGAAGGGTAATTATCAAAACCACTGTTGTGCTGAATATTACTCGCCAGAGGCATTGGATGATGGAATCCGTCAATTCAATGAAGTGCTTCTGGAAGTTGTGCAGGAAAGGAATTTACCCTATATAGATCTGACTGATTCATTCGTGAAAGGAACAAAGACCTTTTATGATGATTGCCATTTTAATGAATCCGGAAGCAGACAAATGGCTGATTTACTTCACCAGTATTTTATCGAGAGGAACAGTATTTTGGCAGCGCAGTAGTACAATCAGCAATTGACAATAGGCAATAAAGGATTGGCCTTCTACGGTTTATGATAATAAGAAAATCGCATGGTGGCGATTTAGAGGACCCTTAACCTCAAGGTTCCATAATCAATCTTGAGATTCATTCAGGATTTTTCTGTTTTCAATTAATATAATGGCAGAACCTATCATTCTATTTAACCGTCCAAAATTTAAATCCCCGGCATTATTGCAACGTTGCCGGATGCGTTTTTTATATTTAAGCATTGTCTCAAATTCGTAATACCGGATAGTGTCAGAAGGCACAGTAAACGGGGAAGTGGTCCTGATTTCGCAGCAACCCGCAACTTTGCAAGGATTCCCGTGCATTATATATTTTCATTTATATTTTGAATTCGAAGATTTTCAGGCTTGGCACAATTGCAAAACATCGCTTCTCGATTGTGGTGATGGGGGTAATTTTGCTTGCGGTGGCTGGCTTTGCCCGGTGCGATTTCTCTGATGATCCTCAAGAATCAGCAACGGCCATTCAAGGTTCTGAATTCCGGAATCTTGCAGATACGGTGGAATATGTGGGTATGGAAACCTGCCGCAAATGCCATGAAAACGTGTATCAAAGCTACATCCGCACAGGCATGGGCCAAAGTTTTGGAGAGGCTACAAAAGATAGAAGTGCTGCCTCCTTTGAGGATCATGAACCTGTTTATGATGTTCATAGCGATTTGTACTATAAGCCGTGGTGGCAGGGCGATAGCCTTGTGGTGCTGGAATACCGGCTGGAGGGGAAAGATACTGTACATAAGCGCCTTCAACCTGTTGATTTTATTATTGGCTCCGGCCATCATACCAACTCCCACATTTATAGCGTAAATGGCTATTTGTACCAGGCACCATTTACCTGGTATGTGCAGGAGGAACAACTGGATTTACCGCCTGGCTATGAAGATGGACGCAATACGCGATTTAGCCGCGAAATTGGTTTTGAGTGCATGACGTGCCATAATGCCTATCCCAAATTTGACAAGGGTTCAGAAAACCGATTTACGCACATGCCGGATGGCATTGACTGCGAAAGGTGCCACGGCCCAGGCAGCCTCCATGTGCAGGAGAAATTGGAAGGTAAGCTGGTGGACATTACCAATGACACCGACTTCAGCATTGTGAACCCGGCCAAATTACCCCTGGAACTACAGACGGATGTTTGCCAGCGCTGCCATTTGCAGGGAAATGCCGTGCTGAAAGAAGGTAAGGATTTCGATGACTTCCGTCCGGGAATGAAGCTTAGCGATGTAATGGAAGTATTTCTCCCAAAATATGAAGAAACGGAAGATCGCTTCATTATGGCTTCTCATGCTGACAGGATGAAGATGAGCCCTTGCTTCACTGAAACGCAGGAGCATAAAACGCTCCGGCCGCTCAACTGCATTTCCTGCCATAACCCCCATGTCAGCGTGAAAGGCACGAAGCAGCAGCATTTCGTAAATGCCTGCCTCACCTGCCACACTGAGCCGGATGATGAATGCGAAATGCCGTTGCAGCAGCGTATTGTTTCCAATAACAATAATTGTATTTCGTGCCACATGCCGCCTTCCAATACCATTGATATTCCGCATGTCACCATCACCGATCATTTTATCCGCGTTCGGGACGGGAAGGATCCTCTGCCTTCGGTCAGTCCTTCCGATCTGAAAGTCGCAGGTCTGCGCAGTACCCTCAGCCAAAATCCTGATCCTGCTGTTACGGCCCGTGCGTATTTGTTTTATTATGAAAAATTTGAACCCAGGCCATTTTTGTTGGATAGTGCATTCCATTATCTGTCCCCGCTCTCAAAAGAAAGAAACTACGCACTCTGGATTTCTTTTTTGTATTTAAAGAATGAATTTCGAGGATTAATTGAAATGGCTGAAGAAGTGAGACCGGCCGGAGTAGTGAGTGCGTTGACGCATTACCAAACCGGGCAGGCTTATCAGAATTCGGGCATTATTGATAAAGCAAGAAACCACTATCAGGAAGCAGTGGAGAAACAACCCCGGAATCTGGATTATCGTAACAAGTTGGGGACTACCTTGTTAATACTGGGTGATACCGCGCAGGCACGTAAGGAATTTCAATTTGTACTAAAAGAAAATCCTCAAATGGTAATAGCGGCTAATAACTTAGGCTTTATTGAACTGCTGGCGGCCAATGTCAACAAAGCGGAGCAGTTGTTTGACCGGGCGGTTTCCCTGGATCCTGATTATACTACTGCCAGGATCAATAAGCTTAAGGTTTACATTTATCGTGGGCAGATTGAGGAGGCAAAGCGCCTTGCCTTGCAGATACTTGATAAAGAGCCTGCAAATGCAGAAGCCCGCCAGCTCCTTCAACTCATCTCTAATTCACCGGATTAAAATAACTTCCTGAAATTATGGATCAGAGCAATCGAAAATTCTGGTTGTGGTTTGGTGCTTTAGGGCTTTTCCTGGGTGTATGCTTTGGCCTGTACTGGTTCGTAAATTACAGCTATTGGGAGGTTTACCGGCCTTCTATTGTTCAAAGCTCGCAGTATGGCTATCGCTACCTGAATATACCCACCGGTTCCGATTTCAAGTCGGTGGTGAGAATGCTGCGCACCGAAGGCATGATCACGGATACCAACACTTTTAAATGGCTTGCGGAGGATATTGGATACAGATCAAATGTATTCCCGGGCCGGTATAAAATAAGCAAAGGCATCAGTGAAGAAGAGCTTGTGGAATTGCTGCGTTCAGGAATGCAGGAACCCGTGAAACTGCGCATGTATGGAATGCTTGATAAGACAGATCTGGCGAAGTTCTTTGCTGAAAAGCTAGAGGCCGATTCAACTGAACTGCTGGCGCTTCTGGATGATGAGGAATTCCTGGCTGATTATGGACTTACACCGGAAAGTGTGATGAGTATTTTTTTGGGTGGAAAACATGAACTTTACTGGAACAGCGATGCCAGGAAAGTTTTCCGGTATTTCTATGGCCGCTACCGGGAATTCTGGACTCCTGAGCGGCTGGAGCAGGCCGGTAAACTGGATATGACGCCATTTGAAGTTACCGTACTCGCTTCTATTGTACAGGAAGAAAGCTACCGCCAGGATGAATTGGCCTGCATTGCCGGGGTTTATTGTAATCGCCTGGAGAAAGGAATGAAGCTGCAGGCCGATCCTACGCTGAAGTACCTGTTACGTTATCATGATGCGAAAAGAATTTACTACCGGAATTTTAAGATTGAATCACCTTATAATACGTATATGCATAAGGGCCTGCCACCTGGCCCCATCAGCATTCCCAGCCAGCCTGCTATTAACGCGGTTTTGAACCGGGAGGAGCATAATTATCTGTTTTTTTGCGCCCGCGCAGATTTTTCAGGCTATCATAATTTCGCAGTTACCTACGAGCAGCACGCAGCAAATGCTGACCTTTACCACGCTGCTTTAGACGAAAATAATATAGAATAGCCTTGTACTCTTTTGATACTCAGTTGCGGGTGCGGTATAGCGAAACCGACCGCATGGGATACCTCTATTACGGCAACTATGCTACATTTTATGAAGTGGGCCGTGTGGAGGCCATGCGCAGCCTCGGCCTGTCCTACAAAGAACTGGAGGATCAGGGGATTCTTTTGCCGGTGCGCGATCTTCAAAGCCGCTTTTTAAAACCTGCCTATTATGATGAACTTCTCCGGGTACGCACCACTATCCCGGAAATGCCTGGGTTGCGTATCGTTTTTAAATATGAAATCTTCAGGCAGGATGATGAACTGATTAACCTGGGGGAAACCACACTGGTTTTTATTGATGCCGGCACAAAAAGGCCCGTGCTGCCACCTGTACATGTGAAGAAACTTTTTGACCCATATTTTACCTGAACCGGATGAGCAACCTGCACCAGAATATAATGGACAGAAATATTTATTACCGCAGGGTAATAGAGTGGTCCAAGAATACTGTGCTGCCGGGCTTTGCAGGAATTTCCATCTATTATTTTGTCCGCTTTTTCCGCATCCGGCTCGGAAATGAATCCTTGAATATGCGCGCTTCGTCCATCGCGTTTAACTTCTTCCTTGCTATTGTTCCCGGCCTTATTTTCCTGTTTACGTTGTTGCCCTATGTTCCTATTGATAATATGTCAGGAGAGTTGCTGATTTTTCTCAGCGAGTTTCTACCGGAAAGTGCCTATGAAACCATCAGGGATACGCTTGTGGATATTCTTAAAACGCAGCGGGTGGGCCTGCTTTCCTTCGTAATTATACTGGCACTCTACTATTCGCAGAATGGTTTCCACTCTTTGCTTGAGGCTTTTGACAAAAACGATCCCCGTCCATTTTGGAAGAAACGGCTTCTTGCCCTCGGCTTTTCCTTCATTCTTCCTTTCCTGCTTATTTTGGGTATTGCCATTTTAACGGGTACAGAAGCGCTCGTAAAATACCTGCTGCTCGAAGATTACATGATGGATTATGCATTTTCATTTCTATTGCTTGTACTGAAGTGGATGGTGTTTTTTGCAATTATTTTAACAGGAACCACGCTGCTGTATTATTACGGTACACCTCGGATGAAGCGATGGAAAATTTTTATGCCGGGCGCATTCTTCGCCTCGGTCATTATTATGCTCTGTTCAGTAGGCTTCGGGCTTTATGTTGATAATTTCTCGCAATACAACAAACTCTTCGGTTCACTGGGAGCGCTCATTGTGGTGATGGTGCTGCTTTATATCAATGCTGCTGTCCTCGTAATTGGCTATGAGATCAATGACATAATTCTTATTTCCCGTAAGTATGAAAAACTTGCCAAGTAGAAAGCTTCATAGTTTTATCTGCATAAAATATTGGCTCTGGCTGAAATTCATAGCCTTACAGTAATGTGGAATCGATGGCGATAATAGATGCACATCCTGTCCCCTGAAGCATTCGGGGTTATTAGATAATCGACCTGACCAGGTCATTTTCACCTTTGCAAAGTGCCGTACAGCGCCTTACCTTTGCACCGGAGGAATGGCAGAGCGGTCGAATGCGGTGGTCTTGAAAACCATTGTACCGCAAGGTACCGGGGGTTCGAATCCCTCTTCCTCCGCACACAAGAAAAACCCGCTGGTGATTACATCAGCGGGTTTTCTGTTTCGGGCAAATCCAATCCGTCAGATCAGATCATTTTCAGAAATTCATCTTCGCTAAGGATCCTGATCGTTTCCAGCTTCTGGGCCTTATCTAGTTTTGAGCCTGCCTCAGCCCCCGCTACAAGGTAATTCACACGGTTGCTGACAGAACTGCTCACTTTTCCACCCCGCTCCTCTACCATTGCTTTGGCTTCATTGCGGGTAAACCTTTCCAAAGAGCCGGTGAAAACGAATGTGAGATCATGAAACTCACCTTCTTGCGGTTTTTCAGCATCTTCGGGTTTGCAGGTCTCTACGCCCAGTTCTTTTAGCGACCGGATTATTTCCAGGTTCTCAGGGGTATGGAAAAACTCGAATATGCTGGCAGCTACTTTCTGCCCTATATCCTGCAACGAGCTGAGTTTTTCCTCATCCCACTCCTCCAGATCGTTGAGGCACCGGATCTCTGAGGCAAGAGTTCTGGCGGTGGCCTGCCCCACATATCGTATTCCGAGACCGAATATGAGCCGGTGAAGAGGTTGTTGCCTGCTCTCTTCAATTCCCTTCTTAAGTTTTTCCACTGATTTGCTTCCAAACCCTTTCAACCCTTCAATTCCTGCATAATCCATTTTATAGATTCCGGGTATGCTGTCCAGAAGGTTCAGATCAAAGAATCGCTGCACGTTTGCTCCGCCAAATCCTTCAATATCCATCGCATCTTTCGAGATGAAATGTTTTAGTCGCTCCACCACCTGCGCAGGGCAGTTAATATTAACACACCGCCTGGCAACCTCTCCTTCTGGCTTTACAAGTTCCGATTCGCACGAGGGACAAACCGCAGGAAATGAGATTATTTTCTCAGAACCTGTTCTCGCTTCCCGCACTGGTTTTACGATATAGGGAATAACGTCTCCGGCCCGCTCCACCAGCACCATATCCCCAATTCGCACATCCTTTTCAAGAATAAAATCTTCGTTGAACATAGACGCTGACGACACACTCACGCCCCCGATCTCTACCGGGGCAAGTTTGGCTACTGGCGTTACGGCTCCTGTCCGGCCCACCTGGAAGTGTACATCTATAAGTTTGGTGCTTCCCTGCCGCGCCTTGAATTTAAAGGCCATTGCCCAGCGGGGATGGTGCGAGGTAAACCCCAGCTTTTCCTGTAGTGAAAGGTCATTCACCTTTACTACAAGGCCATCCAATTCAAAATCATACTCATCGCGCTTTTCTTGCCACTCGTGGCAATAATGAATTACTTCGTCTATGCCCTTACAAACCTTCATTAGGGAATGAGGCGTTTTGAACCCCATTTTATGCAACAAAGCAATATTGCCGCTGTGGGTGACAAGCTTTGATGGTATCAGACTCATGCCGTTTGCATCCGTTGCATAGCTGATGTGGTAGATAAAAGCGATGAGGCCCCGCTTTGCCACCTGTGCAGCATCCTGCATTCGCAATGCACCCGCAGCCGAGTTTCGCGGATTGGCCAGGGCTGCTAAACCCTCTTTGATCCGCTCTTCATTCATTTTTACGAAAAATGCTTTGGGTATCATTACTTCACCGCGCAATTCCAGTGTAGCCAAATTATACCCCTGTAGGTTTACGGAAAAAGGTATGGTCCTGAGTACTTTGAGATTATTGGTAATTTCCTCTCCTGCTACCCCATCTCCACGGCTGGCGCCCCTTACCAGCTTGCCCTTATTGTAAACGAGCGAAATTCCCGCTCCATCAAATTTGGGCTCCACGCAATATTCCACCTGTTGCTTTCCTGCGGCCTCACGAACCTTCCGGTCAAATTCACGAAGGTCTTCCTCATTGTATGAGTTGTCCAGCGAAAGCATCGGGACGATATGCTCTACCGTGGGAAATTCTTTGGTGAGTCCCTGGGGAATTCGTTGTGTGGGCGAATCAGGGTCCACCAGTTCAGGGTATTCATTTTCTATGCTGCCCAGCAGTTTATAAAGCCGGTCATAGTCATAATCTGAAATCACCGGTTCGGAAGCTATATAATAGCGATAATCGTGATATCCAATGATTCTACGTAGTTGATCTATCGTATTTCCAGCTTCCTGCAAAGAATTCTTCGGTGGAGTTTCCCGGAGGAAATGTTGGGTTTCCTCCAGCAATTTCTGCTCTTGCTCAGGTGTGTACACGGTTTATCCAGGAGTTTGATCAGGGTGTAAAATTAATTCAGATATCAAATCTTTTCATCAGGCAAAATACTATTTTAAGATATATTATGAGGAAATGATAGTATTGCGTGAAAATCTTGCATGTGTTGGTGTCCAATGGTGATTTGATTAAATATGTATTGCAATACCAGGAAGTTTGTGCCATGATTAAATCGTTTAATTAAGAATAAAATACTTTTAAAGCTATTATGAGATTTTCCAACACTATTTTTACGATGGTCTTGATTTTTGCGGCTTCTCTCGCTCATGCAGCTCCTGCATCTGCTACGCTGCCTTCCGGAAAAACTGCCCCGGAAAAAGATTTAGGCGAATGCGGAGCTAAACCGGAACCACTGAAATTGCAGAACTTCAGCATTACCATGAAAAATGACCGGCTGCTGCTGAACTGGCTGACGGAGTTTGAAAACAGCACGAATTATTTTGAGCTTCAACGCTCTGAGGATGGGATCGTTTTCGATTCGGTAGATCTGGTACACGCCAAAGGATCGAGCGATGAACCGGTATCATATAAGTACTACTTGTACGGGCTACAATCAGACGTAGAATATTACCGGCTGAAAATGGTGTTGCATAATGATGCTTCGCAATACAGCCAAATCCTGAAGGTGGAGAAGGGTAAGAAAAAGAAACGGAGTATCCGGGTGCATCCTGTTCCCTTCAAGGATAAATTTAACATCAGTTATAAAAGTGAGGAAGAACAGAATATTGAGATCAGACTTTATAATGAAGCCGGACAGCTTGTTTTCGTTCGGCACGAGTTGGCGGACGAAGGAAGGAACCGCTTTAGTTCTCCCGAACTGTCATCACTTGAAGAAGGAAAGTACAACCTGGTATTGGAAACGAACAATTCAAATGCTTATCAAAAGATACGGAAGGTAAAAAAGTAAAGGAATATTGAACCGGGAGAAAAAGGGGTACTGCATACTTATGAGGCAGTACCCCTTTTCTATTTTATAGCGCGATGAATTTTTCTGCACGAGGTTGTGGTTCTTGCTTCGTGAAAAGGGCTTTACATCTTTTTGGAAAAATATGCCAAAAGTATTTTACCTTTCGGGCAGCTTAATAATGAAGGCCGACATTAACGATATGCAGGAATACCAGGTAGACCTTAGCAACCTCGGGGTGCCGGGAGGCATCTACCTCGTGAGTGTGCAAACGGATGAAGCATCATTTTATCAAAAGATCATTTATAACAGGAGGTAAATATGAAAAAGCTACTGACCTTTACGATAACTCTTTTTGTCGCGCTGCTTATGTTGAGCAGTTGCAAAAAGGTAGAGCCGCCAGAATACACCATCAGCGGCACCATCCTGAAAGCCCCGGACCAACCTGTACCTGTTCCTAAACTACAGTGGGAGGTGGTGGTGCTGGACCCCGAACAAGGGATGGCCGGGAAGATTGAAAGCCTGGGATTCTTTACCCCTGACCAACAGGGCAACTTCTCATTTACCTATAAGCAGACCGATATTGACCGTTCTACTGCCTCCATCGAAATGTATTCAGATGGCCCTGGTTATTTTAAAGTAAGAGAGATACCTGTGAATCAGGAGGTGAATGATACGTTTTACACCCGCGGGCCATCGTGGGGAACATTAAGGATTTATTTGAAACCTCTAAAGCCGTTGGCTGATGATACGTTATTAATAGGTTTTCCAGAACTGGTCAGCGGCAGACTATATATGGAAATGGACACTATTTTCAGCGAGATCAATGGCTTTTGGAGAGAGATGCGTTTTCCTACTCCTTACACTGCCATCCATTATGGTAGGGGATTCTCAGAGTTTTATTTTGATCCTATTGAGCATAATGTCAAATGGTCTAACCATATTTCACCATATATAGATGGTGACCGTGACCCCATTGTCAATGAAGTAACCATTGAATATTAAGTTTTAGCAAAAGGAAGGAACTTCCCCGTTTCTTCCTTTTGCATTTCTAATTTTTCTGCATGAAAAAGCTACTAACCGTCAAGATCGCCCTTTTTGCCGCGCTGCTATTGATGAGCAGTTGCAAAAAAGTAGAGCCGCCAGAATACACCATCAGCGGCACCATCCTGAAAGCCCCGGACCAACCTGTGCCTTTGCCTAAACTACAGTGGGAGGTGGTGGCGCTTGACCCTGGTGCGAGCCGCACGTTTGGGAAAAGGAGTGAATCACTAGGCTTTTTCACGCCTGACCTGCATGGAAACTTTTCCTTCACCTACGAACAGACCAAAGTTGACGGCAGGGAGGCCACCATTGAATTTTGGTCAGATGGCCCTGGTTATTTCAAAGTAAGAGAGATACCCGTAAATCAGGATGTGAAGGATACGTTTTACACTCGGGGTCCTTTCTGGGGAACCTTAAGGATTTATTTGAAGCCTCTAAAGCCGTTGAATGGGGATACTTTATTTTTTGGGTATGGCGTAGAAAAAGGATTTGATATAGTGCTAGAGGTAGACACTATCCTTACGGAATTTGAAGGCCTATGGGGAGAAATGCGGTTCCCTCCCCCTCAAAAAACATTGCATTATGGCCGTGGTTTTAAGGAATTCTATTATGATGACTTATATAACCAATTGAGAAGATCTAAGCAGGTTAATGCTCAAGTAGAAGGTGACCCTATCGTCAATGAAGTAACCATTGAATATTGAATAAAAGCAAAGCAAGAGGCTTATTGAGTTTCTTGCTTTGCTTTTTAATTTTTCTGAATGAAAATTTGGATGGGGAAGAGGTTATAATGAATTTCAATATGATCCTGTTGGTCAAGAATTCCGGAAAATTGAGCATAGAGCTTCCTTTTCTGTAAAGGGTGATCCTGAAGTTACTGAAGTAACCATTGAATATTGAATTGAAGCAAAGCAAGAAACTTCCCCCGTTTCTTGCTTTTGCTTTTAAGTCCTCTTCTAATTTTCTTCAGGCAAAGCCGGATGGCATACTTTAACTTTTGAGGATCATAATCCCGAATAGTTATAACTTTTGAGGATTTAATTCCTGAAAAAGAGTTGAGACTACGATCTATGGAAGTCTTGAGCAAACGCTAAAATGGAGTCCCAGGCAGAACATCCGCCTGCCCAAAACTTTTAGAGAAACCTATAATGCCGAAGTAGCCGGAGTATCGCGGCAAAACTTCAGGGATTTTGTGATTATAAATTCTCCCGCCTAAGTATTTTCAGATCAATCTATCAGAAATTTCTGTTGCAAAGCGCCTGAATCCGTCACTATATCAACAATGTAAATGCCCGAGGAAAGAAGGGGTAAAGGGACAGAAATCTCCATAGCATCAGCATAGAAAGAATCTTTGAATACGGTTTGTCCATTTACATTGTGTAAGCTCATGTTTATCCTTTTCATATTCTTATCCGACCTGATGTGCAGGTGATTTTTTAAAAAGACCAGGTTAATGGCGGAAGGTGTCGCATTCTTGCCAATGGAAGCAGGCGCTTCTATCTCAAAGTTCATGGATGCTTTCTCCTGATTATTTAGGGAATACACTACGCGCCAAGTACCGGAGAGGCTATCGGGCGGACGAGTGATGTATGACCACCAGTAGTAGTACCACCAATCCTGCGCAGCGGGCGTAGAGAAATCAAACCATGAATTCCCTTTTGGGTCGAACCATTCTATCCGGGACGTATCGCCAGCGCGGATGCCATATTGGTGAATCCAAAATGCAATGGTATCATCATGCAAAGAAATTATTGGCGGTTGTGGCGGTCTTTCTCTCAGGGTATCAAGCGTGGGCAGAAAATTGAGCACACCATAATCTATAATTCCAAAGCTGTCAACGTAGGCAAGGGGATTGAACCAATAGGTGCCAGGATTGCCGCACGGCCCGGCAAAAGGATCAATCAGCACCAGAGAATCATAGTATAACTCGAAGTGGAGGTGAGGATCAGTAGAATTTCCTGAGCTTGCTACCTGGCCTATCCGCTGGCCCGGTAACACAAAATCGTCCAACTCCACCAACGCAGATCCTCTTTTCAGGTGCGCGTAATAAGTCTGCAATTTGCCGCTATGGCTAATCCCGATATAATTGCCCAAACCACCAGCATTGGTAACCTTGTTCCGGTCAAAGAGAGAATCTATTACAAAGAACACTTCGCCCGTATCCACAGCCACCACAAACACTCCGGAGTCCATTTGCTTAAAGCTTCGCAAAGTGAAATCCGTACCCTGATGGCCGTCATAAGTTTTGCTGCCGCATTGGTAATCCTTTATGCCCAACGTGTCCCAATCCACATAATTTACAATCACATAGTCCTTCATATACGCTCCCTCAATCGGGAGAACAAATCTGGGGTTTTGCGCAGAGGCTGAGAAGGATGAAATCAGCGCTGTAATGATAGGAATGGCAAACCCGGCAATTCTGAAATTAAGCAATATGGCTGCTTTAAGATTTTTGCTCATGGTGCCAATATGGTTGTAAGCGTGGGACGTCCGATAATATTAGAATTGATACAAGAGATCATACGCTGTGGGTTCCCGAAAGAGAATGTTCTCAGTGCCCGCTATTTCCAATTGCTCTAACCACCCCTCTTCAAATGTGGCGCGGATAATTTGTGTTGATTTATAAAGCTTATTAAAGTCCTTTTTGAGTATGAGGAGTGCCACCGGTTTTTCTTCTCCCGCCTTGCCTTCATAAAAATAGTCCAGCCGCTTTACCGGAGCTGTTTCGTCCTCCTTTATCCGGTAGGAGAGATGATGAAGATTGCTGTTTATAGATTTTTGAAGAGGACGATCCGTAATATAGTAGCTGTTCAGGTATGCAGATTTGTGAATGTTCACCTCCCTGAACAAAGTATCAATCTTTCCAAATTCAGTGGTGTCAAAATGTTTCTGATCCAGTTTGTCCTCGTATCGCAATGTTTTGATCATTTGGGCAGGCGGCTCTTTTCGGTAATGGTCAAAGCTTTTTGAAATGAGGGCATTAATATTCAGTAATGTCCGCTCCTGTGGCTGCACTGGGCTCCGGCAAGAGGTAATTAATACAATGATGAGGTTTAGAATTAGCGCTCGGTTCATTTTAATTTTTGGTCAGCAGGCTCTTTCCGGTCATTTCATTGGGCTGAGAGATCTGCATTATTTCCAGCACGGTGGGCGCCAGGTCCGCAAGAATGCCATCCCTGAGGCGGGCTTCTCCTTTATAGTTAATAAGAAAAACAGGCACCGGGTTTTTTGTGTGGGCGGTGTTTGAAGTACCATCCTCATTTACCAGGAAATCCGCGTTTCCGTGGTCTGCAGTTACGATTACGGCATAGTCATTTTTTATGCAGGCGCTCACTACCTTTTTGAGGCAATCGTCAATCGTTTCCAGTGCTTTAACCACAGCATCAAAAACGCCCGTATGTCCCACCATATCAGGGTTCGCAAAATTGAGACACACAAAGTCAGGAGCCTTCTGCTCAATGCTTTCAATGGCCTGGCGGGTGACTTCTTCAGCATTCATTTCCGGTTGCAGATCATAGGTGGCCACTTTAGTGGAGGGGATCATTCTGCGGAATTCCCCTTCAAATTCATCCTCCCGGCCGCCCGAAAAGAAGAAGGTGACATGCGGATATTTTTCAGTTTCAGCTATCCTCATTTGGGTCTTTCCTGCTTTCTCCAGGACTTCTCCCAGGGTGTTTTCAATATTTTTGTTTTCAAAAATCACCTCCACATTTTTGAAGGTAGCGTCATATTCTGTAAAGGTGAGATAATGCAGGTTTAGCTTCTGCATATTGTGCTCAGGAAAGTCCCGCTGCGTCAGCGCCTCGCTAATTTGCCGCCCCCTGTCAGTCCTGAAGTTGAAGTTGATGACAACATCACCATCGGAAATTGTTGCAACAGGGCTTCCATCCTCTTTCACGATCACCACTGGTTTGATGAACTCATCCGTAATGCCTTGATCATAAGATTCCCTGATTGCTTCTATCGGATCAGTAAAAGATTGTCCCTTTCCATGTACCATCATATCATAGGCAAGTTTGGTCCTTTCCCAGCGTTTGTCTCTGTCCATTGCATAGTAGCGCCCGGTTACGGAGGCGATTTGCCCGGTGGTCTTCCGGCATTCCTCCTGAATTTTCTGCAGATGCTCCAGGGCTTCATGTGTGCCCGTATCGCGGCCATCGGTAAATGCATGGATAAAGACATCCCGCAGGCCTGCCCGGTGCGCTAATTCACAGAGGGCAATAAGATGGTTTATATGGCTGTGGACGCCTCCAGCGGAAACCAATCCAATTAAGTGAACTTTTTTCTTTTGTTGCAGAGCATCTTGAAAGGCTTTGGTGACCACCGGGTTATGATAAACCTCATCCTTGCGAAATGCCATATTAATGCGTACCAATTGCTGGTGAACTATGCGACCTGCACCAATATTGAGATGTCCTACCTCGGAATTACCCATTTGCCCGGCAGGAAGTCCGGCACTTTCTCCATAGGTCTTTAGCTCTGCATGGGGATAGTTGAGATACAGGCTGTCAACAAAGGGGGTATGGGCTTTGCGAATTGCATTGATTTTTGGATTGTCCGGTCCATGTCCCCAACCATCAAGAATGATGAGCGCGGTTTTCTGCGGTTTTTGCATGGGGCAAAGATAGAAAGCAGGGGAACTTAATCTTTAGGGGCTGTGACTTCACAAGTGGGGCAATATTCAAAATATACGGGACAATATCTTTATGGTCTCATGGCATAATTTTCGTTAAACTCAGAAATCAAATCCAGGACTGCATGAAGCAATTCAACATTTATCTTTTTATTCTCATCACGAGCTTCCCATTTGTGGCTACCGCCCAAGCGGATATCCTGGAAGACATAACCTCGGCTATACGAACCGGAAACTCCAGGGAGGTCTCCCGGCTTTTCAATTCCAGTGTGGAACTCACTATTCTCACAGATGAGAATGTATACAGTAAAACACAGGCTGAGATGATTCTCAAGGATTTTTTCTCCAATCATCAGCCGACTTCCTTTAAAATTATACACACCGGATCTTCTGCCAAAGGCTGTAAATATGCTATCGGAAACCTTGTAACAAACAATGGTGCTTTCCGAACTTACTTTTTCATAAAGGAGATAAACGGTTCTCTCTTCATTCAGCAACTCCGTTTCGAGAAGGAGTAATTCCAATCATTAATACATTCAAGGTTTTGGTGGGTAGCAATCCTGCACTTTTTCAGGAAATAGAGCGGCATTTTATTCTCTTTATTCAAAACGCTTTTCTGGAAGATATACAAGAAGCAGATCACACTTCCGAGGCTTGCATTCCGGCTGATAAGCATGGCCAGGCCAAACTGCTTGTAAAGGATCAGGGAATATTGGCCGGTGTGGAGATGGCGAGACGTATTTTTTATTTTGCTGATCAGTCCCTGGAGTTGGAAGCGTTCCTGAATGACGGTGCTTCCGTTAGAAATGGTGATGTAGCATTTACAGTAAAAGGCAGCCTGCGATCCATTCTGAAATCAGAGCGAATAGTGCTGAACTGCATGCAACGAATGAGCGGGATTGCTACCAAAACGCACCAGATGGTTCAGCGGCTGAAAGGAACTGGAACACGACTGCTTGATACACGCAAAACCACTCCTGGAATTCGCTTTCTCGAAAAGTGGGCGGTGGCGATTGGAGGAGGAGAAAATCACCGTTTCGGATTATATGATATGATCATGATCAAGGATAATCATATTGATGCCGCAGGAGGAATTGGAAATGCAATTGCAATGGCAAAAAGCTATCTGCAGCGTCATGGATTAAACCTGGCAATTGAAGTGGAGACACGAAGCCTTGAAGAGGTGCAGGAAGTGCTGAAACATGGACCGGTACAACGAATTATGCTGGACAACTTCTCACCTGATTTGATACAGGAGGCATTAACCCTTATTTCCGGCAAATGCGAAACCGAAGCTTCCGGTGGAATCAATGACACAAATCTGGCTCAATATGCTCAGACCGGAGTGAACTATATTTCTTCCGGTGCCATCACCCACTCAGCTATGCCGCTGGATTTAAGTCTGAAGGTTTCGTTTGTTTGAGATAAGGCCAGTCACCCTTTATAGGGAGCAGTATTCAAACGGATTCATAAAAAGTGCTTAGCTAAACCTGCCAGGATAGTAGCGCTATAAACAACCGCCCATAAAAAAAGGCAATCCCAACCGGAATTGCCTTTTAGCATTTATGAATGCAATTATTTTACTTCAGTGATGTGCGGGCACCAGTGTAAATATTTTCCTGGCCTTCAGCTACAAAAACCACAACTTCAAGATTTTCCAGTACTTGTTCACTTTGAACAGTGTAAGTATGGGTTCTCTGGATGCGTGTTCCGGCTTCGGTCTCAGAAATATCCTCACCCCATTGGCCCGTAACCAGTTCGCGTAATACATTATCTTGCTGATAATCTACGATTCCTTTACCGGCTTCAGCTTGTTTAGTCATAATTCCGCTTTCGGTGATGGCTACATTGAGCTTATTGGTAGAACCAACGGATTCGGTGTAATATAGCTCCGTGGTAATGGTGGCAGTCTTTGAAGCTTCATCGTATTCTGATTTTACAGCCACATTTACCGGAGAAGAAAGATCAAGGACATACTGGCCTGCCGGCTTCCACCCACCTCTGCTCAAGGCAAGACCATTATCGTTCTGAGCAAAATAAGGAGCAGCCCCTTTAGATGCGTTAAACTGGTAGCGGTTTACAGTGCCTGCGGGATACCCTGCTACCCTGGACTGAAGGACAAGCGCATCAGCATAGCTTGTAACTAAATTAGGATCAGAACCATAAGGGGTTCCATAAGCTTTGGCATGTACCGCCAGGAGAATGACATCATCAGGATAGCTGGCCTGAAGCTCCAGAGCTCTTCTATGCCCATCTGGACACCATTGACACTTAACGCCCGTAAAATCTTCCAACACTACTTTCCGCTTTTCACTGGTAGTAGCAGCCAGATACTCGCAATTGCCATCATCCTCGGTGGCTTCTGCATTGTAGTTCTGAGCCATCTCATCCATACAACCTGCAATGGGATCTTTTTCAGGATCCTTGTTTTTTGGATCATCATTGGAATCCTTTTTACAGGAGCCAAAAGCAACTCCGATGACCAATAAGAGAAGATAAATTTTTTTCATTTGACCTATTTTTTAAGTTTGGCGCAATTTAATAAAAAACCAGCTCAGTATTTTGAACAAAGGAACTTATTTTGTCCTTAATTATAAAAACAGAGGTAAAGGAACGATGTTAGATGTATTCTTGTTAGATTTACCGTTTGATTAAAACCTCGAAATAAGACTGTATATGAAAATAAGATTTTACACCTTGATACTATGTGCATTGTTTTTAATAGGAGGTGTTGGCCTCGTACAGGCCCAGACCTTCAAGTTCATTAAGGATTCTGTATCTGTTACGGCTTCTTCAGGAGAGGCGGAAATAGTGGGCTACAACCAGATGGTTAATACCACCTCCCAAACGCAGACTTTTCGGTGGTATAGATTCGATGAGGGCCTGGAGAACGGCTGGGAATCCCAGATTTGTGATAAGATACAGTGCTACCTGCCTCACGTCAGTTCTGCAGAATTTGTACTTGGAGCCGGAGATACTTCCATTATGGATGTGCATTTCATTCCCAATTCAGTTTCCGGAGAGTCTGAAGTAAGAGTATTTCTTTTTGCTGTTGGAGACAGTGCAAACGGGCAGTTTGCTACATACTTCGCCACCGGATGGCGGGTTGGGCTAAATGAAAATCCGCAAGCTAAATTTAACTTCTATCCTAATCCTGTGAAGGAAAAGCTGACCATTGACTTCCCCGTCAAAGGAGATCATACAGTTGAAATCTTTAATATTCTGGGAAACAATGTGGGAACTTATCAGGTCAACAATCAATCAACATTGAACATCTCATTTTTTGATCTTCCTAAAGGAATGTATATCCTTACTTACAGATCAGCAGAAGGGAAAGTAGTAACGAAAACTTTGACAAAGGAATAACTAACTGCTGAACGGAAGTAATAACTTAAGTAGAAAAGGCGCCTTATTTTTATGGCGCTTTTTTTATGGCACCCACCTTATTGGAAGGGAAGGAGCGTTGCCACAGCACCTGGGCTATTGTGCTTCTCTTAATGTGCGAGCAGCCAATTTTCCCCGGCACCGATTTCTACAACAATCGGTACTTCAAGCTTCAATGCATTCCGCATTTTATCCTCCACAATTCTCTTCACCTGCTCCACTTCAGTTTTGAGCGCATCGAAGATCAGTTCGTCATGCACCTGAAGGATCATGTGGCTGCGGATATTTTCGCGCAGGAAAGCTTCGTGAATATTCACCATCGCAACTTTGATCATATCCGCAGCCGTTCCCTGTATGGGCGCATTGATGGCGTTTCGTTCAGCATATCCGCGTACGGTGTGGTTGCTGCTGTTTATGTCGCGCAGATAGCGTCTTCGACCCATGAGCGTTTCCACATAGCCATGTTTACGCGCCATAGTGATCCGGTCGTCCATGTATTTTTTTATATTGGGATACTGAGCAAAATATTGCCGGATGATCTCTGAGGCTTCACTCCGCGCTATATTTAACCGCTGAGCCAGGCCAAAAGCCGAAATTCCGTAGATGATCCCGAAATTGACCATTTTAGCCTTACGCCTCATTTCCCCAGTTACTTCGGCAAGAGAGACCCCAAAAATTTTTGCCGAGGTTGCTGTATGAATATCAATACCCTCTTTGAAGGCTTCAAGCATGCCGGTATCATTACTTATTTCTGCTACAAGCCGCAATTCTATCTGGGAGTAATCTGCCGATAGGATCGTGTGATCATCATCAGCAGGAATGAATGCTTTCCGGATCTCGCGCCCTTTCTCCGTACGGATAGGAATATTTTGCAGGTTTGGATTGGTAGAACTGAGCCTGCCGGTAGCTGCTACAGCCTGATTATAACTTGTATGCACCCGCCCGGTTTTAGGATTTATCATAAGGGGCAACGCATCTACATAAGTTGACTTCAGTTTTTGAATAGAACGGAAATCGAGGAGTTTTGCTGCCACTTCATGGTTGGCGGCAAGCCTGGCTAGCACATCCTCACTCGTGCTGTACTGCTTGGTTTTGGAAGTTCGCTTTGCTTTTGGATCAAGCTTCAGATGGTCAAACAGCACCTCACCCAATTGCTTTGGCGAACTGATATTGAACTGCATTCCTGCCAGCTCGAAAATTTCCTTCTCCAACCGGACCAGGTCAGTATTCAGTTCTTTCGAATATTCGTTTAGCGCTCCTTTATCCACCCGGACGCCTTTGTTTTCCATCTCGGCCAATACATAAATGAGCGGATTCTCTACTTCATAAAACAGCTTATCCACTTTCATTTCGCTGAGCAGCGGTTCAAAAACGCGCTGAAGCTGGAGCGTTACATCGGCATCTTCGCAGGCATAATCCACAATATCTTCGGGGATGAGATCGCGCATGCTTTTTTGTTGCTTTCCGCGTTTGCCAATCAGCGTTTCAATAGAGATGGGAGAATAACCCAGGTAGGTTTGCGAAAGCATATCCATATTGTGGCGCAGGTCGGGCTCCAGGAGGTAATGAGCCAGCACCGTATCGAAAAGCTTTCCCCTCACATGGATGCCGTATTGCTTCAGCACCAGAATATCAAACTTGATGTTCTGACCGGTTTTGCCGATTGCGCTGTCTTCAAATACATCTTTGAAAAACGAGAGGATCCTTTTCGTCTCGTCCTCGTCTGCCTGGGTGGGGATATAATACGCATGCCCTGGTTTTATGGAAAAGGAAAACCCTACGATCTCACTCTGGAGTGGATCCAAACCTGATGTTTCCGTATCAAAACAAAACGATTCAGTTTTCTTCAGCATCGCTGCCAGCGCCTGCATTTTGACGTCAGTATTCACAAGTTCATAGCTGCACTCTTTGTCCTTAAAGGTTTGCAACGGCCCGGCTTCCTTCACCGGTCCGCCCTCCTGGTTAAACAGATCAGGCTGAGCAGAAGTCTTCACGTCTTTTATGCGGAATTCCTGGCCCAGCACCCTCTTGCTGATCGTTCGGAATTCAAGCTCGGCAAACAATACCGCGAGCGCCTCCTCATCCGGTTTTTCCAGTTCCAGATCTTTTTCATCAAATTCCACCGGCACATTGGTGATAATAGTTGCAAGGCGCTTGGAGAGCAGCGCTTGTTCCTTGTTCATTTCAATCTGCTCCTTCACCTTGCCTTTCAGCTTATCTGTGTTATCCAGCAGATTTTCGATAGTCTCGAACTCCGCAATCAGTTTGGCGGCAGTTTTGGGCCCTATGCCCGGCACACCCGGTATGTTGTCGCTGCTATCTCCCATAAGGCCGAGGATGTCCACTACCTGATCTACCCTGGCAATACCCCATTTTTTGAGAATCGCTTTTTCGTCAAGGATCTCTCTGGGATTCTGCATATAGCTGGGCTTGTACATATATATATGCTCCTCCACAAGTTGCCCGTAATCTTTATCAGGAGTCATCATAAATACTTCAAAGCCGTGGGCCGGAGCCTGCTTGGCGAGTGTGCCAATCACGTCATCTGCCTCAAAACCATTCTTCTCCATGCAGGGAATACGAAATGCCTTTAACAGCTTTTTCACGATTGGGATGGCTGCACCAATATCTTCTGGCATCTCCTGCCTTTGCGATTTATATGCTTCAAATTCTTCGTGGCGAAATGTGGGCACAGGTGGATCGAAGACCACGGCAATATGGCTTGGACGTTCTTTTTCCAGCACTTCGAGAAGGGTATTGGTAAAGCCATACACTGCTGAAGTATTTACACCTTTGGAGTTGCGGATGGGATTACGGATGAGTGCGAAGTGGGCACGGTAAATCAGCGCCATCGCATCCAACAGGAATAGTTTCTTATCTCTTGCCATTACGAAAATAGGTTCATTTTTGAGCTTAATTTGAGCCGGAAAAGGTACGGAAAGAACTATTCCTTCTCATCCTCCGGAATTTTCAGGTTGTCCCAAAATTCAGTGGCACGCCTTAGGTGTGGAATGGTAATGGAGCCACCCACCATGAGCGCTATTGAAAAGGACTCGAAGAGCTGATCGTCTGAAATTTCCAGATCATGGCACTGCAATAAATGATAGTTCACACAATCATCGCAACGAAGAACAAGCGAAGCGACCAGCCCCATTAGCTCTTTTGTGGATTTATTCAGGGCGCCATCTTCATACACGCGGCTATCAAGGTTGAACAGTCTGTTTATCACCAGGTTGTTTTGCCCCAGCAGCCGCTCATTCTGGCGATCCCGGTAAGCCTGAAATTCTTTTACTTTTTCTCCTGACATTTTTCTGGTATTTTGGTAAAATTTTAATACTTAATTTGATAAAAATGAAAAAGTTTCTTTTGATTTTCGTTTTGATGCTAATTCAAAAAGAAGGGGCCGCACCTCAGGAGCGTTCGGCTGAAACAAAACGTCAGCCTATTGCCATTGTGATCCACGGGGGTGCAGGCAATATGAATCCGGATAACATATCGCCTGAAAAGAGAAAACAATACGAGGCTGTACTGAGAGAAGCGCTAATAGTAGGTTATGAAACACTTGAAAAAAGAGGGAGCCTGGATGCGGTGGAAGCAGTCATCACGATGCTGGAAAATTCTCCTCTTTTTAATGCAGGCAAAGGTGCTGTTATGACTAACGAGGGCAAGAATGAGTTGGACGCTTCCATAATGTACGGAAAGGATCTGATGGCGGGTGCGGTGGCAGGCGTTACCACCGTTAAGAATCCAATAAAGGCTGCAAGAGCGGTCATGGAAAAAAGCCCACATGTAATGATGGCTGGAGAAGGAGCCGAAAAATTCGCAGATCAACATGGGCTTGAATTGGTGGATCCGGAGTATTTCTATAATGAAGAACGCTACGAGGAACTGGAAAGAATAAAGGACAGAGAGGGTCAGCAGCAATTGGATGAAGGATCACTCATCCCGATGGAATTTGAGAAGATGGGAACTGTAGGATGTGTGGCTTTGGATAGAGATGGAAATATTGCGGCAGGTACTTCTACAGGTGGTATGACGAATAAGCGCTTTGGCCGGATTGGCGATTCGCCCGTAATCGGGGCCGGTACTTATGCTGATAACAGCACAGCCGGGATTTCATGCACAGGCCATGGCGAATATTTCATACGCCTGGCAGTGGCATACGACATTACAGCAATAATGAAATACCGTCAGGAAAGCCTGGAATCTGCGGCTAAGCAGGTTGTGAAGAAGCTCTCTGAAATGGGAGGCAAGGGTGGCGTCATCGGCCTGGACAGACGCGGAAACGTAGCTATGGTTTTCAATACCTCCGGCATGTTCAGAGGTTATCTAAAAGAAGGAGAAAAACCTGTCGTTAGAATTTTTGAGGATTAAAATATCGTTCAAAGATCTCGTATAGAACTTTCTTTTTCGCTCGCTTTCCGGCTCAAATCAATTACCTCTTCATCTGCGATCGCAAAAATGGCCTGAGCTTCAATTGGCTTTACCAGCGCGAGTCCTGTAAAATGTCCGAAGGCGGGAAGGATGGCGTAGTGCCGGTGAAAGTAAAAGCAGGGCAACCGTAGCGACTGACGACCTGCACCCCACAGCTTCACGCCAGGATGGATGTGCCCTGATAGGGCATATCGTCCGGCCTCATCAGCTTCCGGTGGCGGTTGGTGCACAAATAAAAACGGCTGCATTTCGAGTTGAGAAACGATCTGGAGATGGGCAGCAGAGTAATCAGCATCCGGTAGGAATTCATGGTTGCCCTTCACCAATATGAATTCTGTTTGTGGCCATTCAAGTAACCATTCACGAAAAATTTCCCACTCCTGGTTCTTATCACTATGGAAAAGATCGCCAAGGAAAATAACCCGCTCAGGTTTCCATCGTTTCATCAGCAAGGTCAACCGATAGAGGTCGGCCCAGTGTATATCACTCGAAACAGGAATGCCGGCTTTGCGAAAGTGGCCAGCTTTGCCCAGATGTACATCAGCCAGCAACAGCAACTTCTGCTCCTGCCAATAGAGTGCTTTTTCCGGCAGTAAGCGAAGTGTTTGGTTTTTTAACTTAAATATTTTGGAATGCAAAAAAGGGCTGTTTATAGGATGCAAAGGTAAATTAAGGCGAGCCCTGTTCAGGCTTCATCGTACAGGATCTGCATGCGCTTAATGCGATCCTCAAGCTTCTCCGAGGAAATTTTCTCACGGAGACGATCCACCAAAATGGGGAAGGCGAAAGGTGTGGGCCGTGAGGGGTGGGTGATGAGGAGCTTTTGCTGCCGGATGCGTTCCAGCGCTTTTCGCATACGTCCTTCTTCCAGTTGAAAAGTAAGCACCTCTTCATAAGCCTGAAGAATGAGGAGGTTGTTACGATCATATTCGCTAAATACATCGAAGAGCAATCCCGAAGAGGCCTGGAGATGCTTGTTGCTTTTATTCCTGCCCGGATATCCTGAGAATACCAGACCGGCAATGGCGGCAATTTCACGAAATTTACGCCTCGCCATTTCAGTTGAGTTCACGCTTTGCTGGATATCATCCACCAACCGATGGGTATCAAACAACCCCTGCTTAATGGCTTCTTCCAGCGGAATGGGTTTATCTGCCAATAGCTCAAAACCGTAATCATTCATCGCTATGCTGAAGCTGATGGGCATGATCTGACTGATTCGAAAAGCGAAAAGTGCGGCCAGCCCCTCGTGTACAAGGCGTCCTTCAAAAGGATAAAAAAAGGCGTGGTATCCTTCCGTTGTTTCCAACACTTCGATCATGAACTCATCCTTGTGGGGAATTCCCGAACGCTTGAATTGCAAATCCAGCAACGGGACCATTTTTTCAACTTCAACGGCATTGATCTTTTTTTCAAGATATTCATCCAGTTTATCACGGTACATTTCTGAAAGCTGGGATGAAAGCGGCATTCGACCACCATCCCAGCGCGGAATAATACCTGTTTTTTTCTTGCTTCTTTTTACGTACGCGATCATTCCCTTGATATGGATCAGTTCCAGCACCCGGCCTGCAAACACGAATACATCTCCCGGTTTCATTCGTGCAATAAATGATTCTTCTATACTACCGATGCTGCTGCCCCTGAGGAATTTTATTCTCATACTGGCTTCGCTCACGATGGTGCCGATGGAGAGGCGGTGCCGCAAGGCAGTCTTCCGGCTGTTTACCAGATAGCGTCCATTTTCCACTTCTACTTTAGAATACTCCTCGTATTGCTGCAAGGTGGCGCCTCCGGAAGTGATGAACTGTAGCGCCCATTGCCATTCATCTTCGCGCAGCATCCCGTAGGAAAAAGTTTTTCTGATCTCACTTAAAATTTTTGCCGGTTCAAAACCTTCAGAAACAGCGAGGGTAACCAGATATTGGCAAAGCACATCCATGGGTTTAAGCACCGGTATGCGGTCTTCCACATGCCGCGTATCGGCAGCCGTGCGGAGGGCTGCGCCTTCTATTAATTCGAGTGAACTGGTAGGGGCAAAATAAATCACACTTACTGCGCCCGGCTGGTGGCCGCTTCGCCCTGCACGCTGCAAAAAGCGCCCTACACTCTTCGGGCTTCCCACCTGCACCACTGTGTCAACCGGGTGGAAATCTACACCCAGATCGAGGCTGGAGGTGCAGACCACCGCCTTTAAAATACCTTGGTGAAGCGCCTCTTCCACCCAGGTGCGCGTTTCGCTACTAATGGAGCCGTGGTGAATGGCCAGCACTCCGGCCAGTTCGGGGTAAGCCTCCAGTAGCCGCTGGTACCATATTTCGCATTGCGATCTTGTATTGGTAAAAATCAGGGTGGTTTTGCTGTCGCGAATGATAGGGATCACCTTGTCCAGCATTTTAATTCCGAGGTGGCCGGCCCAGGGAAACCGCTCCACTTCGTCAGGCAGCAACGTTTCAATCTTCACCCTCTTCTCAATGTTGGCCCGCACAATACGAAAAGGTTTAGCATGCATGTCCTCGCCTAGCAGCACTTCGGTTGCTTCCTGCAGGTTTCCGATGGTTGCCGATATGCCCCAGATGCGAAGGTTGGATGCCACAGATTTCAAACGTGAAAGGGCGAGTTCTGTGTGAACGCCACGTTTTGTTCCGAGCAATTCGTGCCATTCATCCGCCACTACTAATCTCAGGTTGCGGAACATTGCAGGGTAACCTTTTGAAGCCAGGAGCAAGTGCAGGCTTTCCGGGGTGATGATCAGGATTTCCGGCATTTGCCGCTTCTGCCGCTCCCTCTCCCCTGATGAAGTATCGCCCGTCCGCTTTCCTACCTTCCAGGATATTCCGGTTTCATTTACGAGTTCTGTGAGGGCCTTTTCGATGTCTTTTGATAGTGCCTTCAGCGGAGTAACCCAAAGGAGTTGCAGCCCATTGTTGGTTTGGCTTTGGTAATGATCAGGATAGTTTCTCATCCATTCCAGTACTGCTGCGACACCAAGTGCGTAAGTTTTTCCGCTGCCGGTAGGGGCATTGAGGAGGCCGTTTTCACCCCGCAGATATGCCTGCCAAACTTCTTCCTGGAATGGAAAAGATTTCCAGCCTTTGCTGCTAAACCAGCTTTTGATTATTTGATAAGCATTCAAGAAATTGCAGGAGTTATTTCTGAAAAGGCATAAAAAAAGCGGAGATTCCTGCTCCGCTTCTGTTGTCTGTTTTTCTGGTTGGTAATACTTCTCAGACTTTCATTTCCTCCATATACTCAAGACAAAACATTTTCATATCCTCGTATTCACCCTCTTCTATTGACTCCCAATGGCTTTGCATGTCATAGATGAGATCGTGAAGAAAAACCCGCACTGAAAATATCCGGGCCTTGAAGTTCTGCAGGGTAAAGGTTCCGCCAACGATACTCAGCTCCTCAAATTCAGCCTCAGAAAGAACCTTAAAGAAGGTGCGATTGTGAGGATACTTTCTGTAAACGGGGAAAACAACATCGTCTTCAGCGCTATGGGTGCTCATTTTTTATAACATGTTATTGTTCAAAACAGTGGGCTAAATTAAAACGAATTAGCCATATTGACACGAAAAAAACCCGGTTTTAGTCCGTAGTGTTCTAATGAGCTATGAAAAAATGAGGGTAGCGTTTAGCAAGAAGTCGCCAGGCCACTTGCAGACTCATGCGCCCGGTTTTGTCGACCCAAAAGAATGTCAGGCCTGAAAAGTCTTTTTTCCTGTTTCGCTCTTGCGGCTTGGGAACATTTGAACGAGCGTGCGATTGATTTCGGCCACGAGGTCAGCATACTTACGCAGATCTCCTGATTGCTGTGCCTGCCGGGCAGCCATTTTTAACTGTATGTATTGAGCCTCGAAAGGCGTTTTATCAGCGGGTTTAAACATTGAGAACATTAGAAATGGCTTTTTTTAGTTACATTTAATTAAACAGAAGCCGGAAAAATTGGTTCGGCAAAATAGGTAAAAAGTGTTAGGTAATTATAACGGATTTACTAAGTGTTTTAGTTTGGTATTCCCTGGTCTGCATTAATTTTCTTAAACAACGAAACAGTAATGACATCAGGTATTTAATTACGGGGTTGCAAAGCGCTTGAATTTGGAAGGAGTACGCTCGTGGCTTCACTGGGTGTTAAAATAATGAGCCGCCCCTTTAAATCGGGAAATTTGAGGCGCAAAGGTAAAAACGGAGCGCCAATAATAGGTTACAGGCCGTATAATTAGAAAGGCCGTTCAGTCAATGCCTGAACGGCCTTTCCTGTATAGATAACCTGTTCAGGCGATTAGAACTTGATCAGGCGTTTGGTCTGCAATCCTTCAGCATTCTCAATACTCAGAATGTAAAGTCCCGCTTTTCCATTGATCTCAACTGTCCGTTGTATCCAGGCATTGTTGCTGCCGGAGACGACTTCCCGGAGGATCACCTTTCCGAGTGCGTCTGTTACTTTCAGCACCGTGTTCCCTTCATTGCTCTTATTATAAAATGAGATCTGAACCTGATTGTTAAAAGGATTAGGATATACTTCCAGACCGCTGGCGGTATGAGTTGTTTTTCCATCTGCCTTTTCAGCCTGTGTTTCCAGGTCTTTCGTCATCTCTCCAAATGCCGGTTGATGTCCGCCATCGGTCTCATTGGCCAGGCCGGTTTCTATCTGATCCTGCTCATCCTGTACCATCATTGGATTCAAGGTCGCATTGCAATGGTTGTTCTGATAGTCAGTATGCGCGTGGACGTAAAATGCTCCGTAAGTATTGCCAAGAATATCCTGAGAGCAGGATGTATGAATTCGCTGATCCAAATTAGAATTTCCAGACACAAAGAAGTCGAGGAAAGGGCCGAACCTGTCCAGGCTTGCATCACTGCTTTTAGCGACTAAGGTGTCTCCATCCTGCACATTATTGAATACGGTGGCATTTGTGCCGTTACGGTTGCCCTGCATGCTCTTCGTAGAAATGGTCACGTTACTGGGGCCGGAGTAAACTACCTGCACTTCTTTCATCCTGCCTTCACAGTCGCAAGGGCCTGCTGGCGGGGCAGGTGGGGCAGGAGGGATCGGCTCACCCACACAAATAGTGTCCAGCTCTGTAGAATAATCTCCAACGCCTGTCCGGCTACCATTAACGTATGTAAACCACCAGGCCATGCCATAGCTAAGATTTTTACCATTGGCATTTTCTCCTATCTGCATACCAAACTTTTGGACACTTGGATTTACCCCGAAAAAGTGAGGCATATAAATAGTGTCGGTTCCTTTATATAAATAGGATGCGCTATTATCAGCGACCAAAAATATCCAGTCATTAATAACAGATGTATCCGGCATACCACCGGGATAATTATCCTTACCTGAAATGGTAAGCCCGGAATCGGCCGGATCATAGAATTCTGCATGGAATTGCCACACTGCGTCCTGCTCAGCCACTGGCAGGCAGTTATCTCCAGCGATTACGCGTGCGGATCCGTACATTACTGCTCCGGAGCCATCCTGGTTCAGGTCAAGGTAAGATTCCGGCAATACGTAGAAATAAGTAACATTCGTATTATCACAGAACAGGTCTGCAGCCCAAATGCCGTGAGCAGTAAGGCCAATATTCGCACCCTGCGAGGGATTGATTAATTCCAAACGTGTAACGCCTTGCGGACAGCTTGCCGTATCCGGGTCTGGATCAGGGCCGGGAACTCCGCATTGATTATCGTTGTAGTCAGTATGAGCCGCTACATAGAAGGATCCGAAGGTGAATCCTAAAATTTCCTGTGAGCAGGAAGTATGAATGGTTTGATTCAATGAAGAATTTCCTGCCACTTCAAATCGCGTATTGGGTCCGAATCTGCCCAGATTCGCATCACTGCTTTTCGCTACCAGAGTATCACCCGTCTGTACGTTGGTAAAAGAAGTAGCAGCAGTAGGGGTTTGTCCCTGTAGGCTGAAAACATTGATGTCTACATTGCCCGGACCTGAATAAACTACCGTCAGTTCTTTTATTCTTCCTTCGCAATCGCATGAGGAAGGTGGATCGGTTGGAGGTGAAGATGGCGGAGGCGTAAAGGTTGTCCCGCATTTATTATTATTAAAATCTACATGTCCGAGTACATAGAATACTCCGAAATGCTTGCCTAATATTTCCTGAGAGCAGGAAGTATGGATTTCTTGATTAAGGCTGGAGTAGCCTTCGATCTCAAAACGTGTATTGGGTCCAAACCGGGATAATCCGGCATCTGATGATTTGGTGATAATAGTATCTCCATTCATCACACCCGTAAATACTGACCCTGATGTGGGAGTTTGCCCCTGGAGGCTGTAAACGTTAATAGTTACATTATCAGGTCCGCTGTATACAAGCGTCAGTTCCTTTATGCGGCCATCGCAATCACATGGGCCATAGTCTGTAGGAGGGACGATTTCCCCGCAGGATCCTGCGTCCAGGTCAATTGAAGTTCCGCAACTGCCCAGTGTATATCCCTGTCCTAGCTTGGTCGAAACGGAGCTGAGGTTTACTTTTTTGGTTTTTGGCTTTTTCTTGTTGTTACACATATACACCTTTCCATTGCTTGCGCTAATATCATGTACAGTTACAGTATGAGCAGCTACATCAGTGCGATTGAGGGCATCGGTTACAGTCAGGGTATAAACTGTAGTTGAATTTGGAGACACTACAATATCCGGGGTTGTGTCTGGGGCATTGGTCCATGAATATTGGTACGGAGGCACTCCGCCAGAAACAGTGGAGGTGATCTGTGCCACATCCTGTGTAGCCAGCCCCTTCACGATTTCCTGATCAGGACAAAGTGCAAGACTAGGTGCAGGAGGAACGCAAACGGTATCCAGTTCGGTAGCGTAATCTGCCATGCCGGTGCGTGTGCCGTTGTGATAGGTTAACCACCAGGCCATTCCAAAAGCCAGGTTTTTGCCATTGGCACCATACCCGATTTGCAATCCAAATTTATTCACACTGGGATTCGCACCAAAAAAGTGGGGTGCCCAGATGGTATCAGTGCCATTATGCAAATAGGAGTCATCATCATTGGCCACAAAAAACAACCAGTCATTGATCCAGTCCGGATTAAGTGTATTTGGCGGAAGATTATCCTTTCCGGAGATGTTTAATCCCAATTGATCAGCGCTCATAAAGGAGGAATGAAAATAAAAGGTGTCATTGGGATTGCTCAGGCAATTTCCGCCTCTGATAATTTTGGCTGAGCCGTGAAGTACAGCGCCTGTGCCATCTGCATAAACATCCAGATAGCTATTTGGCAGAATATAGAAGTAGGAAAAGTTCGTTCCGCAAAACATTGATTCGGCCCATATACCGTGCGGCTCCAAGCCAATATTAGGACCGGAGGAGGGATTGATCAGGGCCATCCTGATCACATCATTGGGACATTGCCCAAACGCCTGAAGAGGGAAATAGCTTAAGGCTAACACCAAAGCTATTCGCATTGTAAGAAATTTCGACATGATGATTGATTTTTAATGATTTTTTTAAAAAGTACGTAATCACAGGTGATCACAATGCCAGGAGGGCATTATGGCTTCCTGATGAAACAAAGATATGTTTAGATATATTTCCAGTTTGTTTTCCTGAAAATTTTTTGAAATCACATTTTTTAGGAATCCGTTTGTGTTACTTCCGGGCAGGCTAAAATTCTCATGTAATAAAAATGTATTTTATGTGAAGGTATGAAAATTAATCTGGACATTTTTTTTTCAATTTTCATTTCTTGCGATACTTTATAAACTGCTTAATCTGCATCCTTAGTAAATAAAGCTATCGAATTGGTCTGCAATGGTACAATAAATATATTTATCTAACCAGCAAAAACGATAAAATATATTTTGATTTGGTAGGATTCAGTAAGCATATAAAGTAACTTTCTTTACTATAAAAGGATTTAAAATGTTGTATTAGATATATTTAGGTTTGTCAGGTGATATTATTTTGGTAGCCTGCTACAGGTATAAACGTGTGAGTATCTTACTCTCGAAAAAAATAGTTTTATTGCTTGACGATAACGGCATATCACTATCTTTCATCTGCTGCCGCCTCCTCCTATAAAAATCGCGCAGATGAAGACCAGTCAAATCTTCTTCTCAATCCAGTTTTTATGCGTAAAAAGTTGCCTTCCGATAGTTCTCTCCAGGATGTTGAGAAGTTTATATTTTGGCTTTTCATGCTTGAATAACCTACGGTCAGGCACATAGAAGTCCTTGTAATTCAATTGTTCTTTCCAGTTGAACCGGCTGATCATTTCTTGCATCACCTTCGGATGTGAGTCTTTGAATGTGAGCAGAGAGCGAAGAGGTCCATAGTCGAAATAGGCCGGCCCTTCCGTGTAGCGTTTGATTGTAGCATCAGCACCTTTATGGATGGTTTCGAGCGCAATGGTCTTTTTCTGCATCAGGGCTGGCGGCCGCACCCAGCCATAGTGATATATTTCTGCATCCACTTTCGCCACTTGCAGTTTATGGCTTCCTTCCTTTTTGCGGTAGCTCTTGCCATCAAAATCAGGGATTCGCCTGAATGACTGTGCAGACTGATAGGAATGAATATCCGGCAGGTTACGCACTATCCGGATCTCGTAAGGGTACCAGCCGTGTTTGTCGTTGAAATGCCAATAATCGCCAAAAAAATGCTTGTAACGAAAGATCAAACCCTCTATCTCATGATTATCCAGTAGTTCACGGCATCGGTTCCGGATTGTGTCCAGGTATTTCTCATGCACTACCTCGTCTGCCTGCAGATAAAAGAGCCAGTCGCCCGTGCAGGCTTTCATAGCGATGTCAGTCTGATGGGCATTTTCCGTTCCGTCAGGGTATGCCTTCGTATCCCATTCCGTATGGATGATCCTGATCTTATCCGAGTTGATGCGCTCTATTTCCGAAAGCGTGGTATCGTCTTCATCGCCTTTTCCCAATGCTATTACAAATTCGTCCACAATAGGAAGGATTGATTCAATCGCTTCACGAATGGGATAGTAAAGCTTCACCGTGTTTTTTCCGAAAGTAAATCCGCTGATCTTCATGGAGGCAATGCGTAAAAAGTTTTAATGGGTAGAGATGAACTTGAATGTCACGTTTCTGGAACCACCGGAAGGAATAGGGATCATCACTCTTCCCCACAATTGTCCACCTTCTCAATTTTTTCCATGAGTACAGGCGTGTCTCCTTCAGGTTTTGGAAGTTGGATCATGGCGAAAGGCATAGAGGTAGCCTGCGTTACCATACAATTCTCGCCAGGCGAAACATACTCTGCATAAACGATTACCATGTTGCTCTTTTCTACCACCTCAACTATAGAGACGCTATAACCTCCCGTTCCCTTCATTCCCTGGAAAGCAACCGCCACAATGCTATCCTGAAAGTTAAGGGGAGGTGGATTAGAGCCGGTTCCTGAAATCAGCATTTCCCGCCACAAATGCTCCCAGTCGTGCTCATTATTGATGATGACAAAAAATTCGCTGTCAAGCCCTCCCTGTGTGGAAGATAATGTAAAGGGGCGAGGTGGCGATAGATCGGCTTCCTGAGGAGCCGATTTTCGTTGGCAGTTGCATAGCGTAAGCGTCACCATCAAAAAAAGAAGAACATTTTTCATCATTCATCTATTTAATATAGAAATCAATATCTCCACTTTTTCCCACCTGTTTTCTTTCGCGAATATAAAGAGTTTTGATACCTGTGTAAAACTTTTTTCGTTTAATCATAACAAATAGTGGGAATTAGTGGGATTTTCATATAATTTTACCGGTCAAACTGAAACTGATTTATGACCTATTTCCTGGGAGAATTTGCTTGCAAGGCCGACATCAAGGGGCGGATTCTGCTCCCGGCAGGCCTTAAAAAGCAATTGCCTCCGGAAGCGGATGAGAAATTTGTCATTAATCGTGGGTTTGAGCAAAACCTGGTACTGTACCCGCGTACCGAATGGGAACGTATCACATCGGAAATCAATAAACTCAATCCATATAATAAGAAGAATCGCGAGTTCATCCGATACTTTTTCAGAGGTGCTACTGAGCTGCAACTTGATAGTAACGGACGGCTGTTGCTACCTAAGCCGCTCCTGCAATATGCTGGTATAGACAAGGATATGATCCTTTTTGCGCATACCGGCAAAATTGAGGTATGGGGCAAGCAAATATACGACAATATGTTGAGCAGCGAGCCTGAAGACTTTGCTGATCTCGCTGAAGAAGTAATGGGCAATAAAAGATCTGATGATGCAATCAATGGCTGAATACCACATACCCGTGATGGCGAAGGAGTGTATTGATGCACTCGCCATCCAACCGGAGGGCACGTATGTAGACGCCACCTTTGGCGGAGGGGGCCATGCCGCTGAAATCCTGGTACGGCTTGGAGAAAAGGGAAAACTCATCGCTTTTGATAAAGATGAGGATGCACTGCTCAACGCTCCGCGGATGGAACGGCTGATACTGGTACACCATGACTATGCTTACATGAAGAATTACCTCCGGTATCTGGGTACCATACCTGTGCAGGGAATATTGGCTGACCTCGGTATTTCCTCCCACCAAGTGGATACGGCAGATCGCGGATTTTCTTTCCGGTATGATGCAGCGCTGGATATGCGCATGGATGCCGATTTGGAATTGACAGCAGCCACACTGCTTAATACCTATAAAGAGAAAGACCTCCAGCAGGTCTTCGGCATGTTGGGCGAAGTACCCAACGCCCGCACACTTGCAGAGGAGGTAGTGCGCAGAAGGCAAATCGCGGAGATCGGCACTACCGGTGAACTGGTGGATATTGCAGGGGCAGTTTGCCCGGCCTCTGTTCCTGAAAAGAAATACCTGGCGCAGGTATTCCAGGCGCTGCGCATTGAGGTAAATCAGGAACTGGAAAACCTCAAGAGCTTCCTGGAGCAGGCTGCTGCAGTATTGGCTCCGGGTGGCAGACTCGTGGTGCTTACCTATCATTCACTGGAAGATCGCCTGGTGAAAAACTTCTTTCGCACGGGAAAATTCAGGGGAAACGAGGATAAGGACATTTTTGGAAACGTACGTAAACCCTTGCGCCAGTTGCATTCAAAGCCTCTTATTCCATCCGTGGAGGAAGTGGTGCTCAATCCGAGGGCAAGAAGTGCAAAACTCCGGGTAGCAGAAAAATTAAAATGAAACCTGCGGATCAACGCCCGACTAAGAAGGATTTGAAATAATATGAAAAGTTGAATTTGAATTGAAGAAAACCATGGGAAACACAGCAAGAAAGAAGGAGCCACCTGACGTAAAGGAAAAGAAAAGTTCATTGAGGCTTGTGTTTGATCCTGCCTTTAAGGTGGACAAGTATCAGATGCCCAGGCTGATTCCATTCATTCTGTATCTTACTTTCTGGGCCATCCTGTACATAGCCAATACGCATTACGCAGAAGGCACCCTGATCAGTATCAATAAAATGAATAAAGAATTGAAGGAACTGCGGGCAGACTACCTCACCATTAAGGCAGACCTGATGTTTCGGAGCAAGCAATCTGAAGTGGCCAAAATGGTGGAGAGCCAGGGCATTAACGAACTTGATGAACCCCCTAAAAAGATTTACACTGAAGAATAATGAACGTTAAAAGGAACATACTGCTGAGGGTCTATGTCGCCTTTTTCCTGATGGTGCTTCTGTCTGTGGCTATTCTTGTGCAGATCGTGAAGGTACAACAGGTGCAGGGGAAATATTGGAAGCAGCAGGCCCAATCGCTTACTACGGCTTTCGTGAATATTGATCCCATCCGGGGAAATATTTATGCGGCTGACGGAAGCCTTATGGCCACCTCGCTGCCCATCTATGATTTACGGCTGGACCTGAATGCCGATGCCCTGACGGACGAGGTTTTTTATAACAACATAGATTCGCTTTCCTGGTGTCTCGCAAATTATTTTAAGGACCGGAGTGCCCGTGAATACAGGAATTTGCTCGTAAATGAGCGTAATAAAGGCGCCCGCTATTTCTTGCTGAAGCGCGACCTCAATCACATCGAGTTGAAGAAGGTAATCAAATTCCCAATGTTCAGGCTGGGGCGTTACAGAGGCGGTGTTATCGTGGAACAAAACAGCCAAAGGAAAAAGCCTTTTCAGGTGCTGGCAGCACGGACCCTGGGATTCAAAGTAAAGGATGTACGTCCGGTAGGATTGGAAGGTGCTTATGATCATTACCTCTCCGGAACTGCCGGAAAGCGGTTGATGCAGAAAGTCTCTGGCGGAATTTGGATTCCTATCAATGATGAAAATGAAATGGATCCGGAAAATGGTCAGGACATTACCACTACTATTGATATTAATATTCAGGATGTAACGGAGAGTGCCTTGCTGAAGCAACTCCTGCGATACGATGCCCACCACGGATGCGCCATAGTAATGGAGGTGGAAACAGGCGCCATCAAGGCCATTGCGAACCTGGCGGTGGATAAAGACGGAAAATACGGGGAACGGTATAACTATGCTATCGGAGAAAGCACTGAGCCGGGTTCGACATTCAAACTGGCTTCGGCCATGGCACTGCTGGAGCATGGATATATGAAGCCTACTGATACCATCCACACCTTTAATGGCGAGGTGAAATTTTATGACAGAACCATGCGTGATGCCTCTGAAGAAGGCGGCTCCGGGGTAATGACGCTCCAGGAGGTTTTCTCAAAGTCTTCTAACGTGGGAATTTCAAGAGCCATAAACAAAAACTACGGAAGCAACCCCGCCAAGTTTATAGACTTTCTCAATGAAGTGGGACTGAATGATCCTGTTGAATTGCAGATCGCTGGGGAAGGGAAGCCGGTCATCAAATCTCCCAGTGACAAGAGCTGGAGCGGAACCACGCTGCCCTGGATGTCTATCGGCTATGAAGTGAGAATGACGCCTGTGCAAATGCTGACGCTATATAATGCCGTAGCCAACAAAGGCCGGATGATGAAACCCTACTTCGTGAGTGAAGTGACCCAGGTGGGGAATACCGTGGAAAAATTCGACCCTGTAGCGCTCAAGGAAAAAATCTGCTCCGATCAAACGCTGCAGCAATTACTGTCCATGATGACGGAGGTGGTGGATAGTGGCACTGCCGTAAATATCCGTACGTCCCAATATAAGATTGCCGGAAAAACAGGTACTGCGCAGGTTCTGAATGAAGGCAGCTACCGGAGAACCTTAAAGTATCAGGCTTCCTTTGCCGGATTTTTCCCTGCTGATAAACCGAAATATTCCTGCATCGTGGTGATCAGCGATCCCAAGGATGTTTACTACGGTGCCTGGGTGGCAGGTCCTGTATTCCGTGAAATCGCGGATAAGATATATTCCAATAACATTGAGATCCAAACGGAAAACAATCCTGAAGCCATTGCGCAGCCAAGCGTCCAAACGATGATGCGCCACGGCTATGAGCCGGATATCAAACTGATATATGAAAACCTGCAGGTTCCTTATCGCGATCGTACCGTAGTGGATGGTTGGGTAAAGCCGGAGGTGAAGCAGGAGAAAGTGGAATGGAGGCGGCAGCTTCAAAAGGAGAATGAAGTGCCTGACGTCAGAGGACTTGCCCTCACAGATGCGGTGTTCCTGCTGGAAAACCACGGTCTTGATGTAGGATTCAGTGGCTCAGGAAAAGTGGTCAGCCAGTCTGTGATTCCCGGCACTCCCATTATTTCAAGAAGAAAAATTGATTTAACACTTAATTAAAAAGCATAGAAAAAAATTGCCTCTGCTCAAAGACATATTGCCCGGTAATCTCATTGTGCGTTCTGAAGGGGACTTGCAGCAAGAGGTGCTGCATCTCACTTTTGATTCCAGGGAAGTGAAGTCCGGCTCCTTATTTTTTGCGGTAAAGGGTGTATTGGCTGATGGCCACCGGTTTATTTCAAAGGCAACGGAAAGCGGTGCCGTGGCAGTGGTATGTGAGGAATGGCCGGAGGAAGCCGGAAATAGTTCCACTATTATCCAGGTGACAGATTCGCGGGAAGCTCTGGCCATGGCGGCTGCTGAATTTTATGAGCATCCATCCCGGCAACTCGAACTGGTGGGCGTAACGGGCACGAATGGAAAAACCACCGTATGTACCTTGCTATACCAGCTCTTTACCTGGCTGGGCTATCCCTCCGGGTTGCTGTCAACGGTAAATGTGCATATCAGAGAGCAGGTTGTCCCTGCCACACATACTACTCCTGATCCGGTCGAACTCAATAAACTCTTGCGCCAAATGGTGGATGAAGGTTGCGACTACTGCTTCATGGAAGTGAGCAGCCATGCAGTGGTTCAGCATCGTGTCTCTGGGTTGATATTCTCAGGCGGAGTATTCACCAATATCACCCACGACCACCTGGACTACCATCTCACTTTCAGTGATTATATCAAAGCCAAAAAAACTTTTTTTGACCGGCTGGGGAAGCAGGCATTTGCACTTTTTAACGAGGATGATAAAAATGGAAAGGTGATGGTGCAAAATACCTCCGCACGGATCAGGAGTTATGGCTTGCGCTCTATGGCTGATTACTCGGCAAAGGTGCTGGAGAACGATATTACCGGAATGCACTTACGGATAGGGCAGCAGGATCTTTATACTCAGATTACCGGACGGTTCAATGCGAGCAATCTGCTGGCGGTATTTGCCGTAGCCTCGGAACTTGAAGTGCCGGAAACCGAGATCCTTCACGGGCTGAGCAAACTGGCACAGGTGGAAGGGCGCTTTGATTTTGTGCGAAGCGAAAGCGGCATCACCGGCATTGTGGATTATGCCCATACGCCTGACGCGCTCGAAAACGTGCTGCGCAGCATCCGTGAAATAAATATTGAGAAAGGGAATGTGCTTACCGTGGTAGGCTGTGGCGGCAACCGCGACAAAGCCAAACGACCCGTTATGGCGCGCCTGGCCGCAGAATATTCTGATAAAGTGATCCTCACGTCAGACAATCCGCGGAATGAAGATCCGGAAGCAATTATTGACGATATGAAAACCGGCCTCCTGCCGGAAGACCGGGCCAAGATCCTTGTCATTACCAATCGCAGGGAAGCCATTCGTACGGCCTGCCATATTGCAAGCCGTGGAGATATAGTATTAGTGGCCGGAAAGGGACACGAGAAATACCAGGAAATAAACGGAGTGAAAAAGGATTTTGATGATAAAATGGAGCTGTATGAAAACCTGAAAGAACTGATGAGCTGATGTTGTATTATCTTTTTACATATCTCGATGCCGAGTACGGGATACCCGGTGCAGGACTGTTTCAGTTCATTTCGTTCAGGACGGCAATGGCGGTGATGCTTTCGCTCATCATCACCATGCTCTTCGGAAAGCAGATTATTGCCCTGTTGCAGCGGCAGCAAGTAAAGGAATCAGTTCGCAACCTGGGACTGGAAGGACAGATTGAGAAGCAGGGAACTCCGACTATGGGCGGGCTCATCATACTCTCAGCCATCCTATTCCCGGTGCTGTTCTTTGCTAAACTTGGCAATATCTACATTCTCATTATGCTTATTGCCACAGTATGGCTGGGTGCGATAGGATTTCTTGACGATTATATTAAAGTATTCAAAAAAGACAAACGCGGCCTGGCAGGCAAGTTCAAGATCATGGGCCAGGTAAGCATTGGGATTATTGTCGGAGCGCTGATCTATTTCCATCCGGACATCGTGATCCGCGAAAGCATGTCCTCTCATAAACTGGAGCAGCTTGATCCCGGATATGGCGATATATATAATGTACAGGAAAATACTACGGCACAAGATACTGGGCAATTGTACAATGTTGATCTGCATTCCACCAAAACCACGATTCCGTTTTTTAAGGAAAATGAATTTGATTACGCCATCATACTGGAATCCATTTCGAGCGACTACCGCGAATACACCTGGATCCTCTACATTCTCATCGTCATCTTCATCATCACGGCCGTTTCCAATGGGGTGAATATGGCGGATGGCCTGGATGGCCTCGCTTCCGGACTGTCGGCTATCGTATTCGCAGTACTTGCACTCTTTGCCTACGTTTCCGGCAATACCATTTTTGCGGATTATCTTAATATAATGTACATCCCAAATCTGGGTGAGCTTGTAATATTTTCCGGAGCATTGGTGGGGGCCTGCGTGGGATTTTTATGGTTCAATGCCTTTCCCGCGAAGGTATTTATGGGCGATACCGGAAGTCTTGCCTTGGGCGGGCTTATCGCTGTTTTGGCTTTGCTGGTACGTAAGGAATTGCTCATCCCACTGCTCTGCGGCCTTTTCCTTATTGAGAATGTATCGGTGATACTGCAGGTGGCGTATTTCAAATACACCAAAAGAAAATATGGTGAAGGCAGGCGAATCTTCAAAATGGCACCTCTTCATCATCATTATCAGAAATTAGGATTTCATGAAAGCAAGATCGTGACCCGCTTCTGGATCGTAGGCGTATTTCTGGGGCTTCTCACCATCATCACATTAAAGATAAGGTAGCAATGGTGGAAGCGAAGAAAAATATCGTGATTTTGGGAGCCGGAGAAAGTGGAACAGGCGCGGCCATTCTTGCCCGGAAACTTGGCTATGGCGTGCTGGTCTCGGATTCCGGGGCCATTCAGGACAATTTCAAAAAGGAGCTTTTGGATTCAGATATTGAATTTGAAGAAAATGGCCATACTGCCGCCCGGATATTAAAGGCTGACGAGATAATAAAAAGTCCGGGAATTCCTGACAAGGCGGAGATCATTCAGCAACTAAAAAAGCAGGGAACTCCGGTCATTTCTGAGATTGAATTTGGCTACCGTCACAGCAGCGGAACCATGATCGGGATTACCGGAACCAACGGAAAATCTACCACCACCGCTCTTACGCACTACATCCTGCAACAGGAAGGATTGGATGTAGCCCTTGGCGGAAATATAGGCAAAAGCCTGGCGCGCCTCGTGGCTGAGCGCGATCGCGAATTCTATGTGCTTGAGCTCAGCAGTTTTCAACTGGATGGACTGGTAAGCTACCGAAACCACATCGCGGTGCTCCTGAACATTACGCCTGACCACCTTGAGCGCTACGATAATATGTTCCAAAAGTATGTCGAGTCAAAATTCAGAATTGGATTGAACCAATCAAAGGATGACTATTTCATCTGCAACTATGATGATGAGGCCATAAGAAAACAGGTTGAAAAGCACAAGTCCAGTGCAGCGCTCCTGCCTTTCAGCCATAAGGAAACGTTGCAGAAAGGAGCCTTTATTAAAAACGAACACATTCATTTTAATATAAATAAGAGGGAAAATTTCATGACTTCATTTGAAGAAGTTCTTTTACAGGGAATGCACAACCGCTACAATACAATGGCTGCGGGGATTGCTGCCAAGCTTGCCGGTGTTCGCAGCGAAACGATCAGAGAAAGCCTGAAATCGTTCTGCGGCCTGGAGCATCGCCTTGAGCAAGTGGCGAAGGTGCGGGGTATTGATTTTATCAATGACAGCAAGGGTACGAATGTGAACTCCGTATGGTATGCACTGGAAAGCATGAAGCAGCCGGTCGTATGGATAGTTGGAGGAATAGACAAAGGAAATGACTACGGCCAGCTTGCTACTCTGGTAAGAGAAAAGGTGAAAGCCATTGTGTGCCTCGGAATTGACAACTCCCGGATCCGGGAGGCATTTGGTGAGGATATTCCGCTGATGGTGGAAACGCGGGATATGACTACAGCGGTCCACCAGGCTTTTGAGTTGGCCAAATCGGGTGATGCCGTTCTCCTTTCTCCGGCCTGCGCCAGCTTCGATCTTTTCAGAAATTACGAAGACAGGGGAACTCAATTCAAGGAGGCCGTGAGGCATTTGTGATGAGCGGAAATTTTTTGGGCATTTAAATATTTTGACAATTTGAAAATTGAATTTTAAATAAAATGCAGTGGCTGACTTCACGTACGAAAGGTGATATGCTGATCTGGATGATCATTCTCATCCTATCACTATTTTCACTGCTGGCGGTATATAGCTCCACAGGTACGCTGGCTTATCGCTACCATGCCGGCAATACGGAGTACTACCTCTTTAAGCACCTGATGCTGCTCGCATTTGGCCTGGGCGTGGTATATCTCGCTCACCGCGTCAATTATAAATACTACTCGCGGATTTCACAAGTATTGCTCTGGGCTTCAGTGCCGCTCCTCCTGTTAACGCTTTTTTTAGGAACTGAAATAAACGATGCCAAGAGATGGCTCACCCTGCCCGGCATCAATCTCACGTTTCAGACTTCTGACCTCGGAAAGCTGGCGCTTATCATGTTCATTGCGCGGATGCTCAGCAAGAAACAGGATATGATCAAGAGCTTCAGCAAAGCCTACCTGCCCATCATGGGTGCGGTGCTGCTCGTCTGCGCCTGTATTGCCCCGGCTGATCTTTCCACGGCAATGCTGCTTTTTCTTACCTGCCTCATCCTGATGTTTATTGGGCGCATGGATGTCCGGCATCTGCTGCTGGCACCTGCTGCGGGCATAATCGTATTGTGCATATACATCGGCATTGCCACGGCAACCGGCAGCACCGGCCGTATTGAAACGTGGCAGTCGCGCGTGGAAAGCTTCTGGAATGACGACCTGGGAAGTTATCAGAATCAGCAGGCTAAGATCGCGATGGCCACAGGAGGAATATTCGGAAAAGGACCCGGCAACAGCACACAGCGAAATTTCCTCCCCAACCCGTTTTCGGATTTCATTTTCGCGATCATTATTGAGGAATATGGCCTTCTTGGTGGATTCTTCCTCATTTTGCTATACCTGCTTTTGTTGTACCGAAGCATTGCTTTAGTCATTAAAAGTCCGCGCGCTTTTGGGGCCTTGCTGGGGGTTGGCCTGGCCTTCAGTCTGGTGATCCAGGCGATGGTGAATATGGCGGTGAATGTCCATCTCTTCCCGGTAACGGGACTTACACTTCCGCTGGTGAGCATGGGAGGAACCTCCCTCTGGTTTACCAGTTTGTCGCTGGGCATCATTCTCAGCGTGAGCCGCGACATAGAGATTAATGAAGAACTGGAACAGAACGAAAAAATGGCCATTGCATGAGCATTAAGCCACATAAAGATTTAAGGATCATCATTGGCGGTGGAGGCACCGGAGGGCATCTCTTTCCTGCACTGGCGATCGGGCAATATTTGCGCGATCACTTCGGGGCGGAGGTGCTCTTTGCAGGTGCCCTGGGAAAAATGGAAATGACCCGCGTACCGGAGTTGGGATTCGAAATTGTGGGCCTGGACATCAGGGGCTTCAACCGCAGCAATATGTTGAAAAATCTTGCTTTGCCTTTCAAGATCCTGAAAGCTGTACGAAAGGCCGGCAGGATGATCCGCGATTTCCGGCCGCTGGTGGTGGTGGGTGTTGGAGGTTACAGCAGTGGCCCGGTGCTTTACGCGGCTCAGCAGCAAAAGATCCCTACGCTTATTCAGGAGCAGAATTCATTTCCCGGAATTACCAACAAAATGCTCGGGAAAAAAGCCGCCACCATCTGTGCTGGTTTCGAGGGCCTGGAGAAGTATTTTGACCAGAGGAAAATTGTGGTGACCGGAAACCCGGTGCGCCAATCCATTGCCGATAATAAAGGAAAGCCGGACGCTTTTCACGATGAAGTAAATGTATTGGTGATGGGAGGAAGCCTGGGCTCAAGAACGCTGAACGAAAGCATCATCGGCAATCTTGAAAAGTTGCGCAGCGCAAAACTTAAGCTCACCTGGCAAACCGGCAATTACTACTGGAAGGAAATGCAGGAGCGCACAAAAGGAATGCTCAATGGAAGCATAGCCATGATGCCATTTATTGATAACATGGATGAGGTATATCAAAAATCTGACATTGTGGTTTCGAGGGCGGGCGCACTTAGTATCTCTGAACTCTCGCTTCTTGGAAAGCCCACCATCCTGGTGCCTTCTCCCAACGTGGCCGAAGACCACCAGACCAAAAATGCGCGAAGCCTGGAAATGAAAAATGCCGCAATTCTTATTACGGATGCCGAGGCCAGAGAAAAATTAGCAGACGCCATTATTGCCCTTGCAAATGATAAAAACAAAAGATCAGAATTAAAACAAAATATCGCCAAACTCGGAAAGCCTGATGCAACAAAGCGAATTGCTGAGGAAATAATGCGCCTCGCGAAAGGCATTTGAAAATTTAAAAAAAGAAAATAAGGATAAATGATTACTAAAGCGGAATTAAAATTTAAATGAAAAGAATTTATTTCATAGGAATTGGCGGAATCGGGATGAGTGCGCTGGCCAGCTATTTTAAGCTGAAAGGGCATATTGTGGCCGGTTATGACCGCACTCCTTCTGAAATAACTGAGATGCTAAAAGCGCAAAATATCCCTGTGCATTTTGAAGATAATGTGGAACAGATACCACAGGAATTTCGGGAAAAAAATAATGTTCTAGTGGTTTACACGCCAGCCGTTCCTGCTTCCCATTCAGAATTAAATTATTTTAAAAATAATGGTTTTGAAATAAAAAAGAGAAGCCAGGTACTGGCTGAAGTGGTAAACTTTAAATACACAATTGCCGTAGCCGGAACGCATGGAAAGACCACAACAGCGGCTATGATTGTCAACATTCTTCGCGAAGCAAAAATGCCAATGCTGGCTTTTCTTGGCGGAATTGCGACAAATATTCAATCCAATTTTTATAGCTACGAAAATGGGAAGGAAGCCATAGCCGTGGCTGAAGCTGATGAATTTGACCGCTCATTCCTGCAACTGAATCCTGATGTGGCAGTGATCACCAGTATGGACAGCGATCATCTTGACGTATATGCAGATGCAGATCAACTTACCGCAGCATATATCGAATTTTCAAATCGGATTCGGAATAAAGGAACGTTGGCGGTACGTCAGGGATTGAATATTAAAAAACCTGAAATAGCGGAAAAACTAGTGAGTTTTGGAATTGAAGATGACTCGGATATTACCGCAGAAAACATAAGAATTGAAAACGGCCATTTTGTTTTTGAATTAAATGAAAAACAAAAACAAACATTTACTATAAAAATGCTGGTACCGGGCCGGCACAATGTACTGAATGCACTGGCCGCTTTTGCCGCTACCGCTAATTTGGTAGAAAGTCCGCAGCAGGTGAAGAAAGGACTGGAGAGTTTTACCGGGGTGCATCGCAGGTTTGAGTATCATTTACGTACGCCTGAGATGGTGTATGTGGATGATTATGCCCACCATCCTGAGGAATTGCGACAAACCATCCTGGCCCTGCAGGAGCTATATCCGCAGAAAAAGGTGACCGGCATTTTCCAGCCGCACCTCTACAGCCGCACCCGCGACTTTGCAGAGAGCTTTGCGCAAAGCCTGTCATTGCTGGATGAGGTGGTGTTGCTGCCTGTGTATCCGGCACGCGAGGAGCCGATACCCGGTGTGGATGCTGAGATGATACTGAACCGAATGACGCTGGCCGATAAGCATCTGGTGAAGAAGGAGCATTTGCTGGGTTTCCTGCAAACACATAAGGTGGAAGTGCTTGCCACGCTGGGAGCCGGAGACATTGACCGGCTGGCAGGCCCTATCGCAAACCTCCTCCGTCAGCGACTCAACGAAAAACACCTGGCATCATGAAGAAATGGAATGAAATAAAAGAAATGCTGAAGAAGCAAAATAACCTGATCCTGGCGGTGTGCGGGCTTTTGCTGATGGTGGTTTTTATTGCCTTTGCAGAGCGGCATGGCAAGGAATCCACTTGCCACAAAATAGAGGTAGAGATCGCTAATCCGGAATTACGGTTTGTGTCTGAGGACATGATACATTCTATCATTACTGACCAGAATTTTGATTCCCCGGTTAGCCGGAAGCTATCGCAAATAGAGCTGGAGCGGCTGGAGGAAAAGCTGAAGGAGAATGCCTTTGTGCGGGATGCCCAGGTTTATACTACGCTTCACGGTGAACTTCGGGCCCGTGTGGAGCAACGTCAACCTTTGCTTCGTATCTGGAGCAAGAGCGGCCAGGGATATTACATTGACAGGAATGGAATGAAAATGCCGCTAAATCCCAAATACAGCGCAAGAGTACTCCTTGCTACGGGCCACATAGAAGAGGGGCTGGGAAAGGATGACTCGGTACGCACGGAACTGGTTCAGGATCTATATCGGCTGGCGCTGTACCTGGAAGATCACGCGTTTTACAATGCCCTCACAGGCCATGTGCAGGTGGATGCCAACCGTGAATTAATGATCATTCCGAGGGTGGGGAGGCACGAGGTGCTTTTCGGAAGTTTCGATGATTTGGATGAAAAATTCGGGCGGCTCAGCATTTTTTACAGGGAGGCGCTGCCAAAGGAAGGATGGGACACCTACCGGATGATAAACGTGAAATACAAGGATCAAATAATAGCAAACAGATAAAGCATGGAAAACTCAGAAATAATTGTGGGACTTGACATCGGGACGACAAAGATCTGCGCAATAGTGGGCCGTAAAAATGAATACGGAAAAATTGATATTTTAGGGCTTGGCCGTTGCGAATCGGCTGGCGTCTCTCGTGGCGTGGTTACCAATATTGACAAAACCGTGGATGCAATAAAAAATGCCGTGGAGCAGTCAGGCATGAAGAGCGATGTGGAGATCAAGGTGGTGCATGTAGGAATTGCAGGGCAGCACATCAAAAGCCTTCAGCACCGGGGCATCATTGTGCGCAACCGGGCAGAGGATGAAATCAATTATGATGATACTGACCGGCTCATAAATGATATGCACAAGTTGGTGATGCAGCCGGGAGAGGAGATCATTCATGTCATTCCACAGGAATATACGGTGGACAGCGAGCATGGCATCAAAGATCCGATTGGCATGGCCGGGGTACGGCTGGAAGGTAACTTCCACATTATCACCGGCAAAGTGACGGCAGCCAAAAATATCCATCGTTGCGTAACCAAAGCAGGACTTGAAGTAGCCGGACTCATTCTGGAGCCCATCGCATCAGCAGAGGCGGTGCTGGCCGAAGAAGAAAAAGAAGCGGGGGTGGCGCTTGTTGATATTGGAGGAGGAACCACTGACATCGCTATTTTCCAGGAAGGAATTATCCGGCACACGGCTGTAATTCCTTTAGGCGGAAATATTATTACTGAAGATATTAAAGACGGCTGCACGGTGATGAAACGCCAGGCAGAGACGCTGAAAGTGAAGTTCGGTTCTGCGCTGGCTGATGAAACACGCGAGAACGAGATCATTTCAATTCCGGGACTGAAAGGGCGCGAACCCAAGGAAATCAGCGTAAGAAACCTGGCGCATATCATCCAGGCGAGGGTGGAGGAGATATTTGAGCATGTTTATTACGAGATCAAAAGCAGTGGCTTCGAAAAGAAACTGATCTGTGGCATCGTGCTCACAGGCGGTGGAGCACAGTTGAAGCACATTACTCAGCTCGTGGAATATATTACCGGAATGGATACGCGCATCGGTTATCCTACAGAGCATCTTTCAAAAGGGATGATCGAGGAAGTGAAAAGCCCGATGTACGCTACCGGAATTGGCCTCGTGATCAGAGGATTGAACGCACGCAGGAAAAGCTCGCTGACCCAGCCCGGAAACCTGAAGGATCCGGCTAAGGAAAATGGCAAACCAGCGCGCGATCCCTGGTATGCTTCTATATTTTCTAAAGGAAAAAAATGGCTGGAGGATGATAGCGGCATGGACGATTATATTAAGTGATTTTGTTTTATTGATTCAGGTTTAATTATTTTTTTAAACCTGGGATCTGTAAAACCAGCTTGAGGATTTGATAAATTAAAATTGTGTTTTTTTATTAAATCCCAAAACAGAACAAACAGATTTTTTAATTAAAATTGAGAACAATGAAAACCGAGGATTTAAAATTCGACATTCCTAAGATCCAAAGCTCTATTATTAAAGTAATAGGTGTAGGGGGCGGGGGAAGCAATGCGGTGAATCACATGTACGAGCAAGGCATCAAGGGTGTAGAATTCGCCATTTGTAATACTGATTCACAATCTCTTGAGCTAAGCCCCGTGCCCAACAGAATTCAACTGGGTTCAAACCTCACCGAGGGCCGCGGAGCAGGCTCTGATCCTGAAGTGGGAAAGAACGCAGCAATGGAGAATCTTGAGGACATCAAGAACCTGTTAATGAAGGAAACAAAAATGCTTTTTATAACGGCAGGAATGGGAGGCGGTACCGGCACTGGCGCGGCTCCGATTATTGCCAAAGCCGCGCGCGATATGGGTATCCTCACCGTGGGCATCGTTACAACGCCTTTTACTTTTGAGGGATTAAAGCGCAGACGAAAAGCCATAGAAGGCATTGAGCAGTTAAAGGCCAATGTGGATACACTCCTCCTCATCAGCAATGAGAAGTTGCGGGAAATTTATGGAAACCTGCCGCTCTCAAAGGCTTTTGGGAATGCCGATGAAATTCTCTCTACAGCAGCAAAAGGCATAGCGGAGATCATTACGGTGCCGGGCTACATCAATGTGGATTTTGAGGACGTCAGAACCACGATGGCCAACAGCGGTGCAGCCATTATGGGCTCCGGCACAGCAGAGGGTGAGGACCGCGCGTTGAAAGCAGTGGAACAGGCCATAAAGTCGCCACTCCTTGACGAGAATGACATCCAGGGAGCGAAGTACATTCTCCTCAATATTACCTCCGGAACAAAGGAGATCCTGATGGATGAGATCTCAATTATTACGGATTACATCCAGGAGGAAGTTGGTCTTGATGCGGATATGATCTGGGGCCATTGTTATGATGAATCGCTTTCAGAAAAAATTTCTGTGACCATTATCGCCACTGCATTTGAAGGCAAGCACAACAAAAGCCTGAAGGAGAAACCGGAGAAAGTGGTGAGAAAGCTGGATGAGAAAGAGCCGGTTAAATCGCCCACGCAGCAGATGTTTTTGTTTGAGCAGCGCAGGGAAGAAGCGCAGGCAGAGGAAGAACCTCGTCTTGTCAGCGACATAGAAGCAGAAGAGGCCGAACAGGAAGCCCTGGAGCAGGAAATGGAAATGAAAGTGAACGAAGAAAATGTTGCAGAAGAGAATGATGATGAGAAACAGGATCAGCAATCGCTGGAGGTAAAACTGAGAGGAGAGCTTGCGCGGAAAAAGCGGGATTTGCGCGTAGAGAAGTTGAAGCGATTGAGTTTCAGCGTGAAGACTGACCTGGACCAGATTGAATCAGAACCGGCCTTTAAGCGCAGGAACGTACAGCTCGACAAAGTGCCCCATTCATCTGACAGCAATATTTCGCGCTACTCGCTCGAAGAAAAAGAGGAAAAGCCTGAAATACGTCCCAGCAATGGCTTTCTTCATGATAATGTAGATTAGCATTTCACTGCCGAATTTTTTAAGTCCCTGAGTTTTTCTGTTTGTAAGCCCCCTGTAGCTTCGGCTGCCGGGGGTTTTTTTGCGTAGTGCAAAAGGAAAGGCCTGCTCTGGGTCCAGATTAATTATCTCTCACTTTGCAATAGCCGGCAATGGCAGGTCATACCCCAATTCTTCATTGAATCGTTTCACAAGCTTTGCGGAAAGCAGTGGTGATTCTTTCTCCAGGTTTTGGTGAATGAAGAAGTTGATTTCCTGTACACCCCCGGCAATCCATTGTTTCAGCCGCTTAAACCAGTCGTCAATGCGGGTATAGTCGCTTTCGTGGTTTGCACCCACATAGCGGATAAAGGTAAAAGGAGTGGTAAATCGCATGTGCAACAAGTCGCGCCTGCCTGCTGTGTCAGTGAGTACATGGGTAATGGCATGCTGCTCCATGAGATGGCAGAGGCGATCAGTTATATCGCTGTCCTTGTACCACAGTTTGTTGCGCAGTTCAAGCGCCAGCCGCATGTCACCCGGCCAGTTTTGCAGAAAGCTCTCCAGCCTGTCAAAATTCTTCGGCCCAAAGTTATCCGGCATTTGCAGGAAGGTAATGCCAAGATTTTCACCAAACGCACGGTAGCACTCGCAGGTTGTTTCGGTGAGAGCTTCCACGTTGCTGAGCCGCCCAAAGTGGCTGATGCGCTGCGGGATCTTCGGATAAAACCTGAAACCCTGCGGTACTTTCTGCTTCCATTTCTCCATTTGCCCGGCATCGTATTGCTGATAAAAGGTAGCATTAAGTTCTATGGAATTGAACTGCGTGGCGTAATAGGCAAGCTCGTCTTTGGTACCGCGCGGATAAAAACCCTTCAGATCCTGCCGGTTCCATTTAGCACAGCCGATGTAAACAGGAGGCCTGGCTGTTTTCTTTTGTTTCTGCAGGATCCGTATCGTGTCAGAATGCTCAGCCGGCAAGGAGAAATCTATCTCGGATGGATCGGCTATCTTTCCAAACTTCATTTTTTTGTTTTATTGATGAATATCTGTGTAGACAATAATCCGGCAGGTAGAGTTCAGCATATTATTAACAATACTCCAATTGCGATTCTTGAACAAGATAATTCGGCTTTTGAGAATAAAGGCTTGTTCGGTAATAAGAAGCTTCGATACGCCAATAGCTATAATGTGGAGCATCCATGAAAGGCTGATTTTTGATTTATCATACAATTGAGTGCCAATATATTATGGCAAGTAAGAGCGAAAGCATCGAAGAAAGGACCATTAAAAAATTAAGAGATGCCGGATGCCGGTGTAAGGTGTAATAAAAATAGCAGGATCGGAAAACAGCACGTTGGAGAATTCAGATAAAATTGTCTGATTGACAAATCGCCAAGATGAAACAATATGCAGAAAATGAAAAACTGAATTTGTTCAAAACTCTCTTTAAAGAAAGAGAGAATGTATTTGCTATCCGCTGGAAAAAAGGAAAAAAAGCGGATGCATGCCCGCTTATCATCAGGTGATTTACCGTAAACTTAGAGGTAACTTTTGCTTATTTTTGACTGGCGAGAGCGAGAGCAATGAAGGATGATATTACAGCAACCTAAACAGACAGGATAAAATGGAGTACTTTGACAGAAAAAAGCATTGGGAGGACATATATCGTACAAAACAAATAAATGAAGTAAGCTGGTATCAGCCGACACCGGAAACTTCCCTTGATTTCATTGAAGAATTTAATGTGCCTTCAACTGCCAAAATCATTGATATTGGCGGTGGCGACAGTTTTTTAGTTGACCATTTGCTTGCCAGGGGTTATCAGGACATTACCGTACTCGACATTTCGGAAGCAGCTATTGAAAGAGCAAAAAAGCGACTTGGCCAACAGGCTAATAATGTAAAATGGATTGTGGCTGATGCTGCGAAATTTCAACCCACTGTGCAATACGACTTTTGGCACGACCGGGCAGCATTCCATTTTCTGACAGATCAAAAGGAAATCTCCAATTACCTTGAAACCGCACAATGCGGCATTTCAACGACCGGTATTTTGGTAATCGGGACGTTTTCCGAACAAGGACCAAAAAAGTGCAGCGGAATCGAAATAAAACAATATTCGGAAAGAACAATGACTGAAAGACTGGAAAATTTGTTCGAGAAAATTAGGTGTGTTACGGTTGACCACAGGACACCATTTGACACCATTCAGAACTTTGTTTTTTGCAGTTTTAGAAAATTACAGACGGAATAAATAATCTAAACGAACATTCATACAAATCATTTTGAAACCCAGGCCCTGACCAGCGGTGAACATGGAACCGTATTCTAAAGAAAATCTGTTGGTTACAATCAAATTGTCAAACATAAAAATTATGAACATGAAAACAAAAATCATCGCTGGACTTTTCGGACTGGCAATCCCATTTTTAGGACACAGCCAAACATTTAGCCAATACTTTGACGGTGCAGACACTTCCGAAGGGAATTCTTTATTCATACAAATTGACACGGCAGAATCAATCGTTTGGCAAATCGGACCGCCTCAAAAATTGAGTTTTGATCGTGCGGCAACATTGCCAAATGCGATAGTGACGGACACGATTAACAATTATCCGCCTAACAACACTTCACGTTTTTCATTTGGCCTTGCGCAATGGTTCAGTTGGGGCATTTTGGCGATTCGATGGAAACAGAAGTTGGATATGGATCGCGGTTATGACGGAGGCATCATTGAATTCTCCACAGACACTGGAAATACATGGCAAAACGTATTCAATAACCCATACGTTTATAACTTCTACGGGTTTGATCCGGCCAACCAAGACACTCTCATTACCGGTGACTATGCCTTCAGTGGTACAGACAGTACCTGGAAAGATATTTGGTTTTGCCTCGACCAATCGTGGATGTCAACCTTTGATTCACTCATATTTCGGTTTACTCTAAAATCAGATTCGGTTGACAACCATAAAGAGGGGTGGTTAATTGACAACATGGTGGTACATAATAGTATTCGTCATACTGTTAATGAAGTGGCACAAGAAAAATACATGACCGTTACTCCTAACCCGACAACAGGAAGACTCAATATTGCCACCAAGAAAATGAACGAGTTCAACATCATTGAGAAAATTGAACTGGTGAATGTTGAAGGGAGGATTGTTCAGGAGTGGAACGCCAGCCCAACCAAGTTTTACGTTGACATTGGCAATCACCCCAATGGTATTTATTTTCTCAACGTTTTTACCAACATAAATTCCAATACATTTAAAATAGTACTTGAACGATAGCAACTCATGCGTTTTCATAAAACAGGCGGCATATTAGTTTTCATTGGTGCATTCACGGCTATGATGGTTTTGAGTTTTAAGAATGCGGACAAACCCACTCCCTATGAATTACCCGAATTGAGGTTTTTCCCCAAAATGCCTGTTACCGATAACCCTCCAACATTGGAAGGGGCGGAGCTGGGCAGATTCTTATTTTACGACCCCATCCTTAGTGCTGACAAAACCTTTTCCTGTGCAAGTTGCCATAGACAAGAAGTCGCCTTTTCTGATGCACCCAACCGATTCAGTAAAGGAATTGACGGAGATCTAATGAAGCGTAACACTATGCCTCTATTCAACCTTGCCTGGTATCCTGCCCTCTTCTGGGATGGTAAGGCGGCAAGTATTGAGGAGCAGGTATTTCATCCCTTGAGAGCACATAATGAAATGAATTTGGACTGGAGCACGGCAGTTCAGCGCATCAGGCAAAGCGATTTTTACCTGCCAAAATTCCAGGCGACTTTCGGCAACGCAGAAATTGACAGTATATTAATAGCCAAAGCGATTGCGCAATTTGAACGTACTCTGATTTCAAACAATTCCAAATACGACCAGGTGCTGAGAGGTGAGGCATACTTTACGCCAGCGGAATTAGAAGGATTCGATCTCATAAATGATCAAACCAAAGGCGATTGCCTACACTGCCACACCACAGATGCAGATGCCCTGGGAACGACAACAAAATTTAGCAACAACGGACTTGAGGCTGCCTTTAAACCGGACGATTATAAAGATAAAGGAAAGGCAGAAGTAACAGGACAGACAAAAGATGCAGGCCAATTCAGAATTCCTTCGCTGAGAAATGTTGTTGTCACCGCACCGTACATGCACGATGGACGTTTCGAGACATTAGTGCAAGTACTGGATTTTTATAGTGAGGGTATAAATAATAGCTACAATATAGACTCAAAAATGGGAATGGCACATCAGGGAGGAGTTCGGTTGACAGAGAACGAAAAAGAAAAAGTAATTGCTTTTCTCAAAACCTTGACCGATTCAACATTTCTGATAAACCCTGAATTTGGAAATCCGTTTATGACAAAAAATTAGAAAAACAGAATCAAATGAGTGAAATAACAAGCTGTCCAAACTGCAGAGCCGAGTTAAAAACCGGACTTATGTCAAACACTAAATTATTGAGTGCTGACAAGGCAAAAATTATTAACGAGTACCACGATCAAAAATCTGGTAACTACTGCAACAAGTGCGGGAAAGAATTATATGATAAATACAAATCAAAGCTGATTGACGAAAAAAGCAGAATCACAAATAAACTTCAGGATATGATTTCAGCTATTCCGGTTATTTCAACGCACTCTCCTTTGAACTGGGATTACAACATTTTGGATATGGTAACCGGACAATCAACCACCGGTACCGGTGTTATTTCTGAATTTACATCTTCCTTTACTGACTTATTTGGCGCCCAATCAGGAAGGCATAACAAAAAATTAAAAGCCGGGGAAAATATGTGTTTTGCTCAACTTAGAAAACTAACCTTAGATGCTGGCGGAAATGCTGTGATAGCGACCGATATTGACTATTCAGAATTGGGCGATGGCAAAGGAATGATAATGGTTTGCATGGCTGGAACGGCAGTGAAACTTAAAAACTCAGAAGTGCTCGGACAACAAAGAGCCAAATTAATTGAAGAGCTTGTTTCTCTGAATAATCGTCTTCAACATCTTGAACAATTCAAAGTGGAAGCATATTAAAGAAAACCAATGACTAATAAAGATTATTGCGTATTGCGTGAAATGCTATATACAAGGTCATGGGCTTAGTTGCTATCGCAGGAATGGATGCCTTCTACCGCATCACCGCCTGCCGAACCAAATGCGGCAGCTACCCGGCTGGTGTAGTCATCCCAATTTAATGTGACCCCGGCATACGGAATGAAGAGGATCTTCCTGACCGAATTGCCAAGAAATGTTGAAAGGTGATGTTGTGGCCAACCCAGGTAGTCCTCCCCCGGATTGGTGGAATTGCTGAGAAGAAGGAGGCGAATGGTTGTACTTTAAGAGGTTAGTATTTAATATCAGATGTGGAAACAGCAGGATGGACAGTGACATTGAGGACGGTAGTGTGGCTGCACCCGGTTTGCGTGACGGTTTCCGTTAGGCTGATTGTATTCGCCCCAACTGCTGTCCAATTTGCATTGACGCTAGGGCCAGTATTCCCGGAGATAAAATTACCTCCTGATATACTCCATGAATAAGTGCTGCCGACAGTAACAGGGGTTGAGTAGACATTTCCTGAATTGTTAATACAAATTATCGTATCTCCAATGATATCAGGATCAGGTACTGGATTTATAATTACTAAAAAATTGATGGTACTGTCACAGTGGTTGTTCATTTCAGTTAAAGTAATAATCCCGGTATCACCTGCTCCCCAATCCACCGTAATATTGTTGCTGCTCTGATGTACAATGGTTCCACCGGTTACAGACCAGTTATAGTTATTGCTCGTGGAAGTGGCATTGTAAAAAATACCCGGGCTGTTTTTACAAACTGAATCAGGGCCATTAACTTCAGGAACAGGCCTGCGTATAAGTGGTACCTTCTTGTTGGAGCTGACACTGCAACCAGAAACCGATGTTTCAGTAATGGTAATCACGCCTGTATCAACATCTGCCCAATATACGAGTGCAGAATCGGTATTGGCGCCAGAAATGATTGAACCTCCTGAAACAGACCAATTGTAGGTGTGTCCTGAAGTATAAGGTACATGATAAAAATAATTACCGCTGCGCTCGCAAATGTTGCTGGGGCCTCCGACTATAGTGGAGGGATCCGGGGTCTTTTTTATGGTAACCGGCAACGAGATATTGGCAAAGTCAATAAACGCTTTCTTGCTACAATCACCATCCATAAATCCCCCAATAATGCCGTCCCCGGCCGAGGACCAATTGAGCGATTTGTTCCTGCCTAAATTATGTGTCCACATCTCAGCGTCATCTACGTACAACGTTACTTCGCCACTGGCTGAGTCGTAAAGCATGGCATAATTACGAAAAACGTCATCAACCGGCACATTATAGCCTGTATTTATCGGGCCTGTGGAAGTTGTATTGCCATTGGTGTCAATTACTTCCATCTCCACCATTAGATTTCCAGCGATATTGAATTTGAAAGCTCCTCTTTCAAAGAAATCGGCATTCGATTCATCGCGTTGAAAACGGAAGAACATGGCCAGCCTGCCATAGTTAAAAATGTTTCCGTTTACTGTTATATCTAAGCCGGTACCTGCTCCGCAATTATCCAGTACAGTCGCACCTATTCCGGTTCCACCTGCATCAGGATTCACATTAGTTGCATCGGGGCCATTCGTTGCTGCACCCAATTCGGCAAAATTAAAATCGTAGTGGACCAAAGGGGAAATACTTGCAACAGCCGAACATCCCCCGGAGTTAATTACGGTCACATACACGAAACCGGCTCCTTCATCTCCCCATTCTACTGCAATTTCAGAGGTGTTTTGGCCGGAGGTGATGTTGCCTCCCAAAACAGTCCACTCATAAGAATAACCGGGTACATTCTGTGTAGAGTAAACCACACTATCCTCATTTTCACAAACTAGATCACTGCCCGTTACGATTGGCTCCGGAGCCTGGACTATTGTGATATGTACGGTATCGTAATGGGCGCCACATTCTTCGCCCAGACTGTCGGTTTTCAATACCAGGTCCACAAACCCCGCAGTAACCTCTGCCTTAGATGGAATGTATGTAGCATCCAAAGCACTGTCATTAGGATGAAATCTTCCGGTTCCATTCAGCCATTTTCCGTTGGAGGGTCCGCGGATAGAACCATTCAAATTGACGTAGTTGGATGATTCACATATGGTAGTGTCATTTCCGGCATTGGCTTCAAGCATCACCACAACCATTGTATCGCAATAAATGCCGGGAAGACATGGGGATGTAGAATTACCGCAAATTTCATAAATTACAGTATCCGGCAAGTTTTGGGAATAGGTCATGTAAGAGGTGTTACATCCCGTTGTACAGCTAAGGTTGTTGTTGAAGGCAGGGTTCCCTACTGCATCCCAGTTTATGGAACTTGTCACCAGCCCCTCAGTATTGAGCTCCGCAACGCAGGTAGGCGTAAGATAAACAGGTGTAACGGCATGCGGCCTTGATATAGAGGTAATGATATATGTCTGGGCATTACCTCCGGGTTTACAAACAGTAAGCTCGTGCAGCCCGCCCTGGCTTATGCAATTCATGGTGCCCACAGTAGTGGAAGTGCTGCAGCCCAAGCTATAATATGTAGAGCCTGAGCCTCCTGCAATATCCAGTATTACTCCCCCGGCCATGCTATCTAACTGCACAAAGAACTTGATGCAGCGGTTGTTGCCGCCTACTCCGCAACAATACCCTGAACGACTTATTGGTGCGCTGACCCAAACTCCGTCAGGGTTTCCACGAAGATCCACAAGCAACACCGGTGTGGAACTACCGCAGCCCTGAGCATAAACATCCAGGTCCGAGAACAGGAACAACGCAAAACAGATTAGCGTGGCAAGCCGGCAAATGATGCTATGTAATCCGGTTATCATTCTGTCAAAAGATGTATTTTATGATTGGCATAAATCGCGTCTCTGTTAGGATCAAATCGTCCTGAAGGTACTCACACTTACTGTTATCGGTTGTATTTTTCACGTTAGGGCAATAGTTTAAAAACAAAGAGCAAAGATGTATTTTATCCTGAGCAACGGCAATTTAACTCCAGCCGCTGAATGCAGATGTCAGAAATGTTGCATATCGTTCCAGGTGAGCCGAAATTCAGGTTATTAATGAGGTGCTCATGGACGGTGCTCAGAGGGTTTGCCTTCGCGTGGGTGGTGGAAATCAGGAAACAAAATTCAAAATGACCAGATCATCTTCTGCTTAACGGTTGTTGGAGGCCGGTATCAATCTCAATTGTTCCTGACATCCGTTTAAAGAAATTAGCACTGTTAAAAAAAATCTGCCATCATATTTACTGAAATCTTACACCAGAACAGGTGAATCTATTTCCTATTACTTTTTCGACTATCACTGCCGGCAGAGAATCCGGGATTCAGCTCAGCTTGGTTGGGAAAGGGAACTTAATGCCCCTCTCCATATCAGCTTCCTGCACAGCTTCAGGATCCATTATTTTAATAATTTGCGAATCTATTTTAAACCTATAACATCAGGTTCAATCAAAAGATTTGGTTGTCTAAAATCCTCAATATGATTCGATTAAAAGAAAGCGTTAAGCGGCACCTGCCCTTCTTGATTTTGATGTTTTTACTCGCTTTCAATCTTTTTTATAATCTTGATAACCAAATCCTCTGGCAGGACGAAGCAGAAACTGCGTTGGTGGGGCAGACCATTCTGGAGCGGGGAATTCCTTACGGCAAATCGGGCCCCCATTCCTATAGCCAGCTTCAGGGCAAGGAACTGGGCGCCAACGGAGAATGGAAGCTGCATCCATGGTTGCAGTTTTATTTTACTGCCGGCTCGTTTGCCGTATTCGGGGTTTCTACCTACACGGCCCGGTTGCCCTTCGCGCTTTGCTCTTTGCTTTCTTTATTGCTGCTTTACCTTTTGTCCCACAAGCTTTGGAATAATCGCAATGCAGCCACAATTTCCGTATTTATGTTGGCCTTTTCTGTCGCTTATCTGCTGCTGAGCCGGCAGGCGCGTTACTATGCACCGGCCATGGCTTTTTCACTCTGGCTGGTACTGGGCTATGCCAGTTGGATGAAGGGTGAAAAGCGTTGGTGGCTGCATCTCAGCTTCGCAACATTATTTCTTATCCATACACATTATATCTCTGCTGCTGCACTCGTTGCCGCCCTTAGTATCCATGCGCTCATCTTCCAGAGACGGCAAGCCTGGAAACCGGTTTTATGCATGGCAGGAGTGGCGTTGTTCAATGTTCCGTTTTTTATATGGTTTTTTGACAATCCGTATTTTAATGAAGTTTCGAATATTATTTCCATTACAAATGTTCTTTCCTTATTAAAAGAATACACAGTAGAGTTCATCAATGGTATTTTTTCTTTATGGCCGTTTATTGCCGTAACAGGCCTTTTGATGTTAATTCACCGGAATCAAAAGAACCATGAAAATAAAAGCTGGCAACATGTATTGCAAAAACTTTTTATTTCGAAAGAAGCTGCACTATACTGGATCCTAATCATAGTTTATATTTCAATTTTTTCTCTGCTTTCAAATGCTTTTTATTTTCGGTATTTGGCTCCGCTGCTCCCCATTACCTTGCTTTACCTGGGTTGGATATTTTCCCTTTCAGAGAAGATGCATCTCCTCATCCCGTACTCGTTTGCAGCCTGGCTGATTTTTTCTGCGCCCCTGGATAAATTTTTCAGAGAGATCACTACAAAACAACTGACCGGCCCGGTTACCGCAATCATCACCTACTTTGAAAATCAGGCATTGCCCGGAGATAAAGTCGCAATAACCTATGGCGATTTACCTTTAAAGTTTTATACTGATCTTAGAATCATAGGGGCACTTTCAGGTGAGGATATCAACGAAGGTCTCAATGCTGACTTTGTTATTTTGCGCAACACTTCCATTATGCACGCTGATGCCACGGCAAAGCAATTCTGGTATGAAAATCTGGATCTGGATCAGTTTGATATAATCCAGCTTTCCGTCTCAGACACTCCATTCGAAAACAGAGAAGTGGTAGAGGATCACTATTTTAACAATGATCGCCAGGGCAAACCGGTGTTTATTTTAAAACGAAAACCAGGGAATAAAAAATAATAAATTAACCCTGAGTATATTGTCACAAAGACTCCAAGGCACAAAGCAGAACTAAGATTTAATTGAATCAGCTACCTGATATTATTTATTCAGCGAAAAACCTGACAGGATACTTATTTTTAACATTCAATTTCTGCTATTCTAAAATTTGAATATTAACACTATATAAATTATAGCTGCTGAATTTTGAAAAACATCTGAATCAATTGCTTAATTCCCAAATAAAAAAAGCCCCTGCAGTAAATTATAAGCTGCAAGGGCTCTCTCAGAATGTGGGATATACTGGATTCGAACCAGTGACCCCTGCCCTGTCAAGGCAGTGCTCTAAACCAACTGAGCTAATATCCCCGGAATTTGCGGAAATCAGTCGCCAAATTTTTCCTGATATTCACTGGCTGAGTACTTTTTTATTTCCACCTGCATGGGAATATCTTCGATGGGCCGGTTGTTGGGACCTGCGGGTTGTTCTGCAATAAGCTCCACTACCTCCATGCCCTTTATCACCTTTCCAAAAATTGTGTATGCCCCATCCAGGTGGGGAGTTCCCTGGGCATTTTCCACAATATAAAACTGCGATCCGCTGCTCTCCCGCCTGGGATTCACCTGGTCGGCCTGGCGTGCTGCTGCCACCATTCCATGCTTATGGCTGAATTCAGGCTGTATCTCAGCCGGGATCGTATAACCAGGTCCGCCTTGCCCGTCATTTGCCGGGTTATCGTCCTTGCTGTTAGGATCACCTCCCTGCACCATAAACCGGTCAATTACTCTGTGAAAGGTGGTGCCGTTATAAAATCCTTCACGGGCCAGCTTCAAAAAATTATCCCGGTGTTTTGGAGTTTCATCAAAAAGCGTCATGTAAATATCTCCCAGCCGGGTACTGATCTTCACTACTTCCATACTATCCTTAGGTTCCTGTTGAGCCATTGTTTCTGTGGAATTTACTGGTTCTGAATCCTGGGCAGCATTCAATTCTTTATTTGAAGTGCTGGTATCCCCGTTGTTTTCCGCTTGCCGGTCTCCTGTTGAGGAGCAGGCGGCCAGGGCCATTAAAAGCAATAAGGTAAAATGAAAATACCTCATCATTGCGCCATTTTATTTTGTTTCTCAGCTTCCATCTGTATCCTGTGGAATTTTGCCGCCACAGGTGTAGCAATAAAGAGTGAGGAATAAGTGCCTACCAAAATACCTATCAGGAGGGCAAAACTGAACCCGCGTATAATTTCACCGCCAAAAAGGAACAGCACCAGTACCACCAGGAAAGTGGTGCCGGATGTGATCATTGTACGGCTAAGGGTAGCATTGAGTGCATTGTTCATATTTTCAGTCAGCGGAGTGCGCTTGTGCAGTCCCAGGTTTTCCCTTATCCGGTCAAACACTATTACTGTATCGTTAATTGAATAACCGACCACTGTGAGAATAGCAGCAATAAAGGCCTGATCAACTTCGAGAGAGAATGGAACAATATTGTGGAGCAGCGAGAAGAGCCCAAGGATAAGGAGCACATCATGCGTCACCGCTACAACGGCACCCAGCCCATATTGCCACCTTCGGAAGCGGAAAAATATGTAGAGAAAAATAACGAGCAGCGAGAACAGCACCGACCAGAAGGCTGAAGTTTTAATATCGCTGGCTATAGTCGGCCCTACCTTTTCACTTCGCAGCACTTCATAGCCCCCATTTAATTGTTCCAGTCCGGATTGGAGGCTGGATTCCACCCGCGCGGCTGTGCCTTCGGCATCCTCATTTATAAGATAAGATGTGGTGATCTTAAAGTCCCGGGAGGAACCAAACGTTTTGACCTCAGGGGCACCCCCAAAATGTGGCTCCAGCATGGAGCGTATTTCCTCCGTTTGTTGTGGTTCTTCAAATTCAACGATGTAAGAATAACCTCCGCTGAAGTCTACTCCAAAATCAAATCCACGGGTAAACATGCTGATGAGACCCAGCAGAATGACAACCCCGGAAACCATATATGCAACACGACTTTTCTCCAGGATATTGAGGTTGGGATTTTCCATGACGTGCAGCGTGGCTTTGGTTCCAAACTTCATCACCGTTTCTTTATCCAGCATCCAGTCGAAAATAAGACGGGAGATAAATACGGCACTAAAGAAAGAAGTGAGGATACCAATGACCAATACCGTAGCAAATCCATAGATAGGACCGGTTCCAAAGGTGAGCAGGATAATCCCCGTCAGCAACGTGGTTAGGTTTCCATCTATGATTGAAGAGTAGGCATTCTTATATCCGTCAGCAACCGCGAGCCGCATTCCTTTGCCGGCTCTTAGTTCTTCCCTGATTCTTTCAAAGATCAAAACGTTTGCATCCACTGACATACCGATGGTGAGAACAATACCGGCCATGCCTGGCAGCGTAAGTGCTGCACCAAGAGAGGATAGCACGCCTAAAATAAAGAAGAGGTTAGCTACCAAAGTAAAATTAGCTACCAGGCCGCTTTTGTGATAATAGAATCCCATAAATATCAGTACCAGGAGCAAACCAACCAAAAGAGAAAGCATTCCCTGATTAATAGATGCTTCTCCTAATGATGGCCCTACGATCGCCTCTTCAATGATATTCACTGAAATAGGCAACTTTCCTGATTTCAGGATATTCGCGAGGTCTTCTGATTCCTGGGCACTGAAACCACCGGTAATCGTGGAAATTCCGTTTGGTATTTCTCCTTGTACCGTAGGGTAAGAATAAGCCTTGTTATCCAGAACAATTGCCACTTCGTTACCTATGTTAGCTGCTGTTACGCGCTTCCATTCCGCAGCACCTTCGCTATTCATCACCATACGGATCTGGCGGGAGCCGGCTTGATCAATATCCACCCCTGCATCGGTGATCACCTTCCCATCCAGTACCGCGCCTCCGGTACCCGGAGCGGCACGTCCTGCGATCAATACGAAACTGTTGTCCGATTCAGGAAGGGCTTTTACTTCCCAAAAGAAAACGACATCCGGAGGCAGCACTTCCCGGGCCGCATCCGAATTCAACATTTCGTTGATCTTCACGGTATCAGCTCCTCTCGCATATCCTATTACAGGTCCCTCATTGGCAAATGCGCCCTCATCGTTCTGGGTAATGTTTGGATAGAGAAGCGCAAACAGCGGATTTTGCTGTCTCATTTCCGCTTCAGAAAGTTGCTCTGAAGTATCGTCTCCAGCCGTATCCTCCCTCCCCAGAGCAGACAAAAGATTGTCGGTATCCACTGCTGCAATATCCCCGGTATCATCAGGCGCTGCAATGGTATCGGCTCTGGCTTCCAGGCCGGTATCGGGCTCCTCCTGCTGGTCGAAATAATCATCCATCCGTTCCCCGGCCTCGGTCTGAGTTGTATCGCCTGTTATTTCCAGTTCATCAGCTAAGGCATCATTGGCCGCCACCAGGTATTGAGAGAACTCCTGGTTTTTATAGGTTTCCCAGAACTCAAGATTCGCTGTACCCTGCAAGAGTTTTCTCACCCGTTCAGGATTATCAGCACCGGGAAGTTCAATAACAATCCGACCGGTATTCTCCTGTAGCTGAATGTTGGGTTGGGTTACGCCAAAACGGTCAATCCGTGTCTGAAGAATATTATAGGTGTTATCCAGCCCGCTTTCCGCTTGCTCCTGGAGAAATTCCATCACATTCTGATTGGACGACTGGAACGTTACATGATCCTGATTATCGCTGGTCGCAAAATAATTTGAAAGCTTCACATCAGGATCCAGCTCTGTCAATTTCTCATAAAACAGCGAAATAAAGCCGTCCTCTGCTTCGCCACGATCTCTCTCTGCATTTCGCAGCGCCTGCACAAAAGTGGAGTCGGAAGGATTATTCGCGAGGCGGTTTACCAAACTGCTGAGTGAAACCTCGAGCGTAACGTGCATTCCGCCACGTAAGTCAAGTCCCAGGTTCAGCGAGCGCTCCTTGCACTCAAGGTAGGTATACTGCCTGATTCCCAGGTTATAAACCTCCTGGTATGCTATTGAATCAAGATAAGCACGTTCTTTCTCTTTATCACCATTTGCGTAGTTCTCAGCCTTTTGGTCCTCGATATAACTGACAAGGGTAAACGACAACTGAAACAGGCAAACCAGCGTTAACGCTATGGCAAAAAACTTAATGGCTCCTTTACTCTTCATTTTCCTCTGGGTATAAAAAACGGGCTTTGAAACCCGTTTAAATTTGTAATCAAATGATATAGAAAACGTTACATAGGCACGCTATGGCCCTCAAAAACGAACGGCAAATATACATTTTTGAGTAGAGTAAGGAACAAAAGCTTCTACGAATTTAAAAGCCATGCCTTTTGGAGATCAGTGATAGCACCGCCACCAAGTAGTAGCAGGTCCCGACATCTGTTTATTTGTCCGCATCAGGATATTCCGAATCTCTGAATTTTCTGAATGAAAAAGAAGCTATGCCTGTGGTGATTTCTGTTTATTCTCGGAATCTGCAAATTCCGTTTCGGACGTGGTATTCTGTTCATCCTCCAATGCAGTAAATTCTGCTTCTGACAAGTAGATACGGTAATAACCATTATTTCACCTTTGCCTCCGGATACCCTTCTCTATTCATCTAAAACTGATTCGTTTGAAATTTTTGAAGGACCGGATTCTACCAAAGTTCGCGATCTGCTTGTTTATCCTAATCCTATAAAAGGTATTGTTACTATGGAACTACCTTACCCGTTCGACCAGCCGGCAACGAAGTTATTACTAATTGATAGTAGAGGAAGAATAGTAATTGTAGGAAAATTTGAAGATATAGCAACGAAGCGGGTTCTCGATTTAAGGAACCTTTCTTCTGGAGTTTATTATTTAATTTTAAATGTACTTTCGGTACTCATTTTCGAAGATGGCGATGCCGGCCAGGTCAAGATCACCAAAATGGAGGTAGGGGTTGGGAATGGATTGCAGCTACCGGACCAGGTCAAGTTTTTGGGGATAGCGGGAAACGAAATTTGATGCGTAACATTTTCTGCTTCATTTTGCATTTTACCGATCGAATCCTTCAGTTCCCTAATTTCCTCTCCCCAAAACTGCTTTTCATTCAGCGCAATCCTCTTTTCACGCAAACCAGACCACCTTTCCCTGTAGGACTCTTCCTGTTTTGCCAATTCGTCCAGTTTGGCTTCATGGCCTTCCTGCAGCGATGGCAGTTGTTGGTCCCGCTCCTTGCCAGCGGCATCCTTATGATCCAAAAATTCCTGCTGAACTTCCTGCCGCTGCTGCCTTTCATTTGTCCTTAGCTCCTCAACCTGGTTCTGCAACTGCTGCCTTAGTACCTGTATGATCATTGAAACATCATTCAGCAGTTGTTCAATCGTTATCCGCCCGGAACGAACTATCAAATAGGATTTCTGCCTCTTCGGTAATGTAAATAGTAGCCGGAAAAGTATCTTGGAAGATCAGCGTAAAAGTAGAGTCTGCAGATGTAGCGCTACTTGCTATAACCAATGAAAAAAGAAGAGGGAACAGTATCTTTTTCATATCACTTCCTTTGTTATCGCTTTAAGGACATTGGCCTGATTCTCCCTTTTCACAAAATACATCTGCATCTTACCTTTATTCTTTGCAGCGATTACACCCCGGCATGTGCATTCAAATTGGCCTTTGATAAATCCGTATGTAGTTTCTGAGATATTGACCTCTCCGGCCTCACTGCACTGCTCCATCCGTGCAGCAGTGTTCACGGTATCCCCCCAAATATCGTAGGCAAATTTCTTTACGCCCACAATGCCGGCCACCACAGGCCCCGAGTGGATGCCGAGGCGTACCTGGAAGGTATTATCTTTCAGCAACTTCTGGCGTGCAACCATAAAGTCCCTTATTTCCAATGCTGCCTTTGCCACTCTTGCCGCATGGCCTTTCACCGGCACAGGCAGCCCCGCTACAGCAATGTAGGCATCCCCCACAGTTTTGATCTTCTCAAGGCCGTGCTGTTGGATGATCTCATCAAATGCTTTGAAGCAGTTGTGCAGTTCGTTCACCAGTTCCCTCGGTGCCATCCGTTCTCCCGCCTTGGTGAAATCAACAAAATCGGTGAAAAGGACGGTGACATTTTCGAATAGTTTTGCCTGTGAGCCGCCTGTTTCTTTGAGTTCTTCAGCGACTTCCTGCGGCAAGATATTCAGTAGGATATCCTCAGACTTTTGTCTCTCTGCTTCCAGTTCACGGGTACGTTCCTCTACTTTTTGCTCAAGGACAATATTCTGCTCCTTTACGAGCCGCTCCTTATCTTTCACTGCACGTACCCGTTCTTTGATGGTGGAATTTACCCGGTCATACAGGGCATATCCGATGATCAGGGCAGAAAGTAATGAAGAAATCTGAAGGATTTGATATGTGCCAAGAGGTAGTGGTATTTTGAAGAATTGTTGATTAACGATAAAAATAATACCTGAGAGGAGAAATGGAGCCATAAAAAGAACCCAGATCAGTGCCTGCTTATCTTTTTTAAAAGCACGATAAATAACCAGGCCTAACAGGAAAATGATTATTGGAAGCAATACGCGGTTGCCATCGCCAAATGTGTGAGGCAGAGCTAGCTGTCTCATGAACATAAAAATGATGACACCTATAGCTATCCAGCCAAAATAATAGGCCCATTTCATTTTCTGCTTTAAATCGATATAAACCATCAAAAACAAGATACAGGAACAGGGGAGAAACCATGCTGAAAAGGCAGTGTTGGAGTACATCGAAAAAAATGGCCCCGCCCCTACCAACTGGTCCAGAAGGCCGCTATTTTCAGAAAACCAAATAAGAATGGCGACCACGGGCAAGATGAGAACAAAATACACCTTGTCCCTGAAAATGAAGCAGAGAAAAAGCCCCACCAGGATAAGGAGCAGTATGGCCCCGGCATGAAAGGAACTGAAATACTCAGTGTACCGAAAAGCTTTTTCTGATTGCAATTTGAGCCCACTGATCCTGGCAGGAGGATAGGTTTGGGATTTGGCGCGTATGTAATACGTTTTTACCTCACCAGGCCTTAAAAAAATGGGCACCAAGACGCGGGCATGATGAGTAGGGCGTTGGCTTGGGTGAACAAGAGTGCCGCTTATATAGATATATGTTTTCGCATAATCCATTTCATAAACCCAAATTGAATCACCTTTGAAAGGTACGTAGTACATTACCGGCTGTGCCATCTGGTTGACAACTTTGAATTTTCTCCAGTAATAATTTACCCCATCAGGTAAAGTATTCAGGTTTCCCTGCTTAACAAACTGTTTATTTATTGAAACATCATTCAGCAGTTGTTCAATCGTTACCCGCCCGGAACTATCAAATAGGATTTCTGCCTCTTCGGTAATATCTATAGTGGCCGGAAGAGGATCTTTGAAGATCAGCGTAAAAGTAGAGTCTGCAGATGTAGCGCTACTTGCTATAACCAATGAAAAAAGAAGAGGGAACAGTATCTTTTTCATATCACTTCCTTTGTTATCGCTTTAAGGACATTGGCCTGATTCTCCCTTTTCACAAAATACATCTGCATCTTACCTTTATTCTTTGCAGCGATTACACCCCGGCATGTGCATTCAAATTGGCCTTTGATAAATCCGTATGTAGTTTCTGAGATATTGACCTCTCCGGCCTCACTGCACTGCTCCATCCGTGCAGCAGTGTTCACGGTATCCCCCCAAATATCGTAGGCAAATTTCTTTACGCCCACAATGCCGGCCACCACAGGCCCCGAGTGGATGCCGAGGCGTACCTGGAAGGTATTATCTTTCAGCAACTTCTGGCGTGCAACCATAAAGTCCCTTATTTCCAATGCTGCCTTTGCCACTCTTGCCGCATGGCCTTTCACCGGCACAGGCAACCCCGCAACAGCAATGTAGGCATCGCCCACCGTTTTTATCTTTTCAAGTCCTTGCTTTTGAATTATTTCATCAAATGCTTTGAAGCAATTGTGCAGTTCACTGACCAGTTCCTGTGGCGTCAGCCGCTCCCCGGCTTTGGTAAAATCTACAAAATCAGTAAAGAGGACCGTGACGTTTTCAAATAGCCTGGCCTGTGAACGGCCTGTTTCCTTAAGTTCTTCGGCCACTTCTTCGGGTAGGATGTTTAGCAATATGGAATCTGATTTCTGTTTTTCCAGGTCCAATTGCCGTGCCTGTTCTTCCAGTTGCAGGGTTCGCTCCGCTACCTTTTTCTCAAGGTTGACATTCTGTTCCCTCACCAGTTTTTCATTAGCCTTTACTACCCTGAAATTTTCACGGATTGTCCCATTCACCCGCCCGTACATTAAATATCCGAGGATGGTACTTGAGATAAGTGCCCCTGATTGCATTAGGAAGACTGAACTAATATCCATTTGCAGATTCGTAATTAAACGAATAAGGTGAATTCCCCCTCCAATTATCAGGGGGAAAGTGAACAGGAGCCAAACCCGCGCCCGCTTTTCACCTTTAAAAGACATATAAACAGCACTGAAAAAAGTGATTACCGTCAGCAGAAGTATAATGAAATTTGAAATATCCGGATACCACCTGTTTTGAATTAGTCCAACAACAGCGATCACTATCAACCCCGGGAGCAACAAATAGGTATAATATACCCAGGGCATTTTCTTCTTTAACCGAACATAACTGCTATAAAAAATAACAATACATACCGGCATAAACCAACTTGTGAAAATCGCATTAAAATATTTTATAAAGGGGCCAGGTGAGTTCAGCAATAAATGCAGCTCTCCATTTATATCGCTAAACCACAGCAGAAATCCGACTAAAGGTATGGTACACAGCAGATAATGACGGTCTTTAAAAATAAAGAAAAGCATAAAGCCGAGGATTAGCATTACTATCTGAAAGCCATCCACGAACAAAGAAAAGTACATCAGCTTATTCCACCTGAGAACATTTTCTGTATAAACGCTCAAAATAAGTCCAGAAGGATAAAATAAATCACTTGAATGACGGCAGTAAAATAATTTAGACTGTCCGGGCGCCAGGGTAAGCAATATAGAATTGTTATGGTTGTATTTGTCATGGTAATCAAGGCTCCTCCCCGTTTGCCAATGCGTTATTTTGTCATTGTTGATTTCATAAATGTCCAAGGTATCTGCGAAGCCAAAATTCAGGTAAGACTGCAAGGTTTTTTCCGACTGATTGGATATCCTGATACGGCTCCAGAACTTATACCGGCCATTCTGATACATAGAATCAACAACGACTGTCTTACTGAACCTGGATTGGAGTGAACTGTCAGCCAAAATTTGCTCCAGCGTTAGGTTTCCTCCGGGATCATAAAGCCGCTCGGTGATGTCTGTCAGGCTATGTCGCGAATTGAGGTCCTGTTCAATGACAAATGTGGCCACCGAGTCTTGAGCCTGGGCTTGGCTGAAAAAAAGCATCAAAAAAACAATGGCCGACAGTTGTTTCATTGCGGGAAACTGATTTCTGATTTTATGTCTATTGCAGCATTTAAAAAGTACATCTCCATCATCCCCTTATTCTTTGCTGCCACCTTTCCCCGTGGTGTACATTCAAAACTATCTTTGATTAACCCATAAGTGGACTGTGAAATATTGACCCGTCCGGCCTTACTGTTCTGCTCCATCCTGGCAGCCGTGTTTACGGTATCGCCCCAAATGTCATAGGCAAATTTCTTCACCCCCACAATACCGGCCACCACAGAACCTGAGTGGATGCCAAGGCGTATCTTAAATGTTTTTTCCCCGAGCTGGTGGTGCCGTGCGGACATGAATTCGCGGATATCCAATGCTGCTTTTGCCGTCCGCTCCGCATGGTCTTTTACAGACACAGGTAAACCGGCTACTGCAATGTAAGCATCACCAACCGTTTTTATCTTTTCAAGTCCATGCTTTTGAATTATTTCATCAAATGCTTTGAAGCAATTGTGCAGTTCACTGACCAATGCTTGGGCAGTCAGCCGTTCCCCGGCTTTGGTGAAATCTACAAAATCAGTGAAGAGGACAGTGACTTTTTCAAATAGCCTGGCCTGTGAACGGCCTGTTTCCTTCAGTTCTTCGGCCACTTCTTCGGGCAATATGTTTAGCAATATGGAATCTGATTTCTGTTTTTCTGCGGCCAATTCACGGGTCCTTTCACTAACTTTTTGCTCAAGGATCACATTCTGCTCCCTTACCAGGCGCTCATTGGTGCGGGAGATATTTATATTATCACGTATAGTCTTGTTTACACGGTCGTACATCATATATCCAATGATAAGGCTTGACGCCAATGCCCCTATCTGCATTAGGGAAACCACATCGAGATTGATCGAGAGAAACAGGTCATCAATCAGGTATAGAAGCCCGGTAATAAATAGGGGGGCGGTGAACAATAACCACACAAAGGCTTTTCTATCCCCCCTAAATGCGAGGTAAGTTCCACTACCATATCCCACCAACATAAAAATAAGGACCAGGCTATTCACCATGTTATTTGAATAATGGAGCACCAAGAGGCTTAAAAGTGATACCCCTACTGTAGCAAGGATTAAAACCCAAAGGGTATAATACACCCATTTCAGTTTCTTGCGGATACCTACATACCCTAGAAAAAAAACGGCAACTGTTAATGGCATATACCAGCCCGTTAAAACAGGTTGATATTTCGTAAGCACAGGAAATGTATTAAAAATAATGTGAATATCAGTCCTGTAAGAAAACCAAATCAGGAAACCAGTCAGCGGCAAGATAAAAAGCAGGTATTGACGGTCTTTGAAAATAAAAAACAATAGCAAGCATAAGCCCAGCATCAGCACCTGGATGCCACTTGTGAAAATGGAGAGGTACTGCACCAGGCGCCATCTCGACTCTTGAATCAACTGCACCGAAGTACCGGGCAAAATATCATAAAACTGATCCCCTGAAGCCCTTATATAAAAGGTATCCGATTCGCCAGGGTTTAAAACGACCCTAACATGGTCAAGATGACTTTTAAATGTTTTTTGCTGAATAGGTATTTTTTTACCTAAAACATCTTTAGTGATTTTGCCCTGGTTTACTTTAAAAACAGCCAAAGAGTCAGCATTGGACAGTGAAAGGAGGTAGTCCACTGGCCTTTTCGAGATGTTCAGAAATACCGCCCTGCTCCATACAACAGCGTCAAGTGATGTTTCTTTTCCTAAATTGTCAATAGGCTTAAACCGCCCTTGAAGGTCTCTGCTTGTCAAGATCTCTTCAATGGTAATACGGCCCGTAGTATCAACCATCCGGTCCACAAGGTCACTAAGGTCGTACCTGGCTTGCATCCCTTCTTTAAAGACAAAGGTATAAACTGTATCCGCCTGGAGGAGGGCTGGGATTATCAACAGCCATATGACCAGCAGTTTTTTCATAATGGGCCTCCAATTCGTGACAATTTCAAGGTGCTGGCCCCTTTCACAAAATACATTTTGATCCCACCTTTATTCTTTGCTGCTATTTCAACCTGGCAATCATGAATGGCAATTGTATCAGGCTTGCCTATAAAACCTTCCATTAATGGAATGAGGCCGTATTCCGTTTTTAATTGTTCTTGAAATATAAATGTAGCAATGGAATCAGGTGCCCCTGCAATTAGAATGTTGGGAGGGGCCAGGAAAAGTAGGGGCAGCAGTTTTTTCATAAAGGCGTCAAAAAGGTTTCAGAATGTCAGAAATTAATTTGGTAAAAAAATACCGGTAAAAAGCCCAATTGATAAACTTCCACCACTTTCACTTCAGACGGATTATACACCTGCCGCAATACATTTCTGGTATTGAATATATTCACCAGGTCAATACCGAGTTCATGGGTAATTTTGGGGGTATTCATTTTGTAAATAATCCGCAGATCTGTCCTGAAGTAATCTTTCAATTGCAGGGAATTTTCCGCGCCTTCTACATAAACTGCCCGTCCTTCTAACCTTGATGCCACAGTATCAATAGGTGTGTACCGCCTGCCCCCGGCAAGGGTTAACTTACCGCTCACCCCTATTGTATGTTGATTATTTTTCTCCCACTTGAATTCCTTGCCCACCAAAATACTGGAGCCGTACACACCATTGAACGCGGTATTATACCAAACCCCATCACTGCCCTTGTACTTGGAGTCGAACAATGAGGCGGTGATCAGGAAAAAATAAGAATTGCTAAAGAACCGTTCCATAGTTAATTCAATACCATAATTTCTTCCTAAACCTGCTGAGGTTAGCTGATAAGGGACAATATCTGAATAGCCAGCACCTTGATTCAAATAGGAATAACTTGATGGTTCCTTATTTACCGGTACGCGGTACAAATGCTGATAGTAGGCTTCCAACCTCGTTCTAACTGTACCAAATATATGGGTATAGGCCAACACCCCTTGGGCACTACGCATAAAGTCGAGGTTGAAGCTTTCAAGTGAAGCATTCCCATTAGGTAAAATAGTGCGGGAGAAATAAGTGAAAGGCAATAACATCTGGCTATGCAAACCAGCCCCAAAACTAACTTTCTGCCTGTCATTGAGCTGCCATTTGAACCCTGTCCTTGGCTCGAGCGATACACTGCCATTGAGGCCCAAATATTGGGCATGTAAACCTGCTTTGAAGGAAAATTTTTCAGACACCGCATATAACCAGCTCACGTATGGCTGAAGAAAACATGCGTTCCCACGGAAATCCCGTGAAGTTATCACTACATTCTTAACATAATCCTGATGCCTGCTGAACAAATCGAAGTGCAACATTTCCGCATCCGCCCCTAACCGTATTTTATGTTTTCGTGAAAGTTTCTTAGTAAGGTAGGGATTAAGCGAAAACTTATCAAAAGTATAATCATAGTTCTGGTCAAAAGTGAGGCTATCTATAACAAAGCTGCCACTTTCTATATGCCTGTGTACATCATAAACCTCATTGTTTGAATGGTCACGGGTAGCGCCAAGGGTGATCCTCAGGTAAGTCCGCTCATTGAGGGTTTTGCCATAGTTCATCCCTGTGACATATTTTCCCGCAGAAAAGTATTGATCACTCGGTACCGAGGAATATAAGTCCACAAACCCTGTATCTGTTTCCGTGCTCTGTATCTGGTCAATTTTACTGTGTCCGGCAATTCCAAAGATGGAGAGATTACTGTTGTTGCCGGGGAAATTCAGTTTAAAGGCACCATCCTGGTAGTAAGGTATTGCATTGGTGCCCACACTAATGCCCAAAGCCTGGAAAATGGCCACTGTACCATACCGGTAACTCAGAAAATAAGAAGACCGGTTTTGCTTCGATATTGGCCCTTCAAGGAACAACTCTGTACCAAAAAGTCCCAATTGCCCGGTGAACTCATGATGCTGATTATTGCCATTCCGCATTTTAAGGTTGAAAATACTTCCGATGCTGTTGCCGAATTCTGCGGGAAATGCACCGGTATAAAAATCGGAGGTAGCGAGGTATTTGTTATTCAAAATACTTACTGGTCCGTTAGTCCTTCCTGTAAGGACAAAATGGTTCATGCCCGGCACATTTAAGTTTTCCACGCGCCATTGCATGGAATAAGGTGAATTGCCCCTTACTATAATGCCGTTATTTGAATCATCATTTCCCTGTACACCGGCAAAATTAGAGGCCATCCGGGCCGGGTCACCCCGGCTGCCGGCATAGCGCTCAGTTTCATCCACTGAAAACGGGCGGGCGCTTACCATGGCCATTTCATTGGAAGGCTCCCCTTTGGGAACGGCTGTTACCACCACTGAATCCAATTGCACGGCCGACTCTTCCAGGAAAATATCAAGTACCACCTCTTTTCCGGTATTGACAATTATATCCGGTGCTGAAAAACTGTGATACCCCACGTAGGTTACCAACAGGGTATATCTGCCCACCGGGACTTTTTCTATTCGATACCCCCCGTCCTGGCCTGAACTGGTACCTGAAATGAAGGTATGCCCCTCATACACGGCAACGGTGGCACCGGGAAGGGACACCCTGGAATCAGTATCTTTAATAATGCCCCGAATGGTCTGAGTTATTTGGGCCTTTGCAGGAAAAGCACAAGTAGCCATCAGGAATGACGTAAGTACGATAAGTCTCATTAGCAATGAGTTTAGGGGGATAAATATAAATATAATTGACGTTTCGCCAAATATCCCCTTTTTTTCTGATGTTGCCAGGTGCCTGTACCGGGAAGATGATCATCAAATATATTTCTGTAAAGTGCAATGGGCTTGTTTCGGATTTCATTAGAGATCAAGTAGATTTCATCAATAAAGGCGTTGCTGTCGTATGCGTTCTGGAGTTGAAGGAGTTAAAAGAACCGATCAAGTTCATAAGGTATGAGTTTCGACTTTTCTTCTGCCTCCTGATCCTTCAACGTAATTCCAGATAGAAGTAACAAAAACTGATTATCCATCACATTGAGCCTATTCAGATAAATGTATGGGTATCGGTGGCTATCATTGTAATAGGCTTCCAAGATTTGCGTGTAGAGGTCAGAGAAATAAGAAAAATCATTTCGAAGAAATTCTTTGACGGCCGATGGGTTGTATTTAAACCCTAGCTTTTCGTTCATATCGTTTGAGAATATATCTCGTTGATACTCACCGTCAAATATAGTTCCTTCTTTACTTGTGTTGGAGTAATTAGCTTTGAAATAGTACCGAAAAAAAGCATCTATTTCATCCTCCTTAAACCTATTGATTATGTGACCTTCGTTTCCCACAAACTATTATAGTCATCATTCAATAGCTCCACTTTATCAATTTGACCCAAGAGTTTACCTTTTAAAATTTCATATGGTTTTAGCCTTAGGCCGCGATCATTAATTACCTCAAAGACCATCGGTACATCAGTTTGCTCCACTGAAAGATTAATCAAAACTAAGCGATGCAGAAAATAGAACACAAAGGTTTCAAACTTGTGATGTGTATTTAATTCACGGTCCAACCAAGTCCGGATAGTGCTATAGTTCTGAACCATGTTTACGGCAGTGGCTCCTGAATTTGTGTCGATCTCCTTCAATTCCTTTTTACCTTCGAACAACTCTTGAAGGGTAGACAAATGCTTCTCATGATTCATCCAGAACTCATCCTCATATCCAGACTGTCCGGCAATTCTTCCTTCGATACACTTGACCAATTTTGGCTCATATGCTCTGTCCTTGTGAAGAAGTGCAATTAAAATTAAAGTAAGGGTGGTAAGTCTTTGTTGTCCGTCAACCACGTAAACTTTACCCTGTATTGTGTTGGTAACATATGTGTTTAGGTAGTACCAGGGAGATTTGTCTGTTATAATTTCTGGCTTAATGGACATTTAGAATGGTAAAATTAGTTAGAACATATGCCCGGCAAGGGTTTCAGGCGTTGAAAGGTCATGAATAAAAAAAGTGCTTTTATTGTAAGTCCTCAACAGTCACCAAATATGGGTTGCCAGAGGGGTTCAACGTTACAGATGCCATAGTTGTAGCAAACAGTTTTCAGGAGGAGAAAGACCGAGGTGGGGAGAGATTTGGGACATGTACCAGTCAGGGAAACAAACCTACACACAATTGGCCGAGCAGTTTGGCTGTAGTATAAAGACCATCCAGAGGCGGCTGGATAAGCATGTGATCGAGAACCCCTTGCCAGATGCAAACAAGGTTGTGGTATTAATGGATACTACTTACTGGGGCCGGGGTTTTGGTGTTATGCTATTTAAAGATGCCCTCACCAGCCGCAACTTGTATAAGCAATATGTAAAGACAGAAAGCAACCTTTTGTATAAGCAGGGGATCGCCCTCCTTGCCGAAAGAGGCTTTGAGGTCCTGGCAATTGTTTGTGACGGGCGTAAGGGGCTCCTGTCAAGTTTTGCAGGCATCCTGTTCAGATGTGTCAGTTCCATCAGGCAGCGATCGTCAGGAGGTACCTTACCAAAAGGCCCAAATTAGCAGCTTCCATTGAGCTTAAGGCATTGGTGGACATGATGAAAAGCACCGACCGGGAAAGCTTTGAAGGAGGGCTGAATGACTGGCATGTCAAATGGATGGAGTTCCTGAATGAACGCACGCTCAACCCAGCGACCGGCAAAAGCCACTATACCCATAAGAAGTTGCGAAGTGCCTATAGGAGCCTGAAAACAAACCTGCCTTGGCTGTTCACCTGGTACGACTATATGGATCTGAACATCCCCAATACCACCAATGCCATTGACGGGCACTTTGCCGACCTTAAGAATAAACTCAGGAACCACAATGGTCTTTCCCTGGCCCGTAAAAAGAAATTGATTGATGGATTTTTGAAGGTATGAGGGCTTCAAAAATTAAGAAGGCCGGATATGTAGCCCAGCCTTCATACCATGATATTTCCGTTAGCCAACAAATTTATCCCTGGCAAGTTGCTCCCCAGCAGAGCTTGCTTCCGTTTAGCTTGACCTGAGAAGGATAAGACCCCTCATAAATACAACCTGAAAGCTAGCCAAAATGCCCATTACAAAATATCCACTTGACAATAACGTCCATAAAACCTTACATAATCCCGTAACGCTTACTTCCCAATACAGTATGTGTTCACGCATTGTTTTTCAGTCACTTACATTGATTCAGCAACAGATTAGCAACAAAAGAGTACAACTAAAAGGAGGATATGGGCAAAGAATAAGAAATCCAAATCCCTTTGCACTCAAAAACCCGCACACCAACTCTGCGCTACAACTCGAAGCCAAACCCACAAAACCTGCCGCTTCTACAGCGGCTCGGCCGACTTAGTAGGTAACAAGGAAATGAAGTCGCCCACAGCAGAAACGACTACCATCATCTCCGGTATATAGAACACGAAACACGTAGAAGTATCTGCGCTTGCTCCTAATCTTACGGATGGCGCCCTACAAAATAACTCCGTAAAACTGAGCAGACGTACTCAAGTCTTCGGGCAAACCTGCTGGGTCAGATGGAGGGCTTTTGGGAGGAGTTAAAAATTCATTTCCCCGAGATCAGATGCCTACTGTTGCAAGCCTAAACCACTGATTATCTGTTGATATTCTTGGTCATAAAGATGGCTTCTTTTGGAAAGCATATCCTCAAGTTGTGAAACATAGTCTAGAGGAAATCCATGATTAAGCTTAGGAGGACAGATATGTTGTCGCCCTTTAATCCGACTGTGAGCCCAGACATCTCGAATATCCTCAACATTTAAATCTCCTTGAATTGATTCGATGGACTCATAGCCGGTACACGGTCTAACATCGCCTGAACTGGGTATATATAACCCGTGTTCTACATCATGGCATTCTTTAGTCCCAAGGTATGGGCCAACTTGGCCCTTTATGCCCATCTGCCGCATAAAATAAACAATTTTAGCATGCAGGTCTAACCTTTCTTCAAAGGAGGGCGTGTGTTTATCAAAAAAGCTCTGATCAGCCCGGCCTGTTACCATATAGGAATTGAATATTGGGCTAATCCCGATGCACTGAAAGAAAACATAACTAACTGGAAATTCAATCATGTTAATCTTAGCTATCGGAGCCTCTATCCCCAGCCGGGTCGGATGATGATTGAGGAACCCTGTCTCAACAAATCTTTGTAAACCTAAGGTTGATTCCTTTGAATGTCCCTCTATACCTGTCATCCCATCATGCACAGTATCATTCAATGCCGAATATCCATGAATTACACTCACGTTTTGTGCAAATAGCCGCTCTGCGAGCTGGAAGCCGTTTTCAATACCATAGCCTCTATAAACCCTTCTTGCATGAATGTCATTTCCTACTACATGACCCCGAGTAAACAAAACAGTGACCACACCCAACTCCGCCATCTTCTCTGTAAATTCCAGTAGATAAGAACTTTCTGTGGGCTCACCCCGACCTAAGAGACGCACTGATCTTAACCCAAGCTCTTCCTGCGCAATTTTAATCTGTTCAATCAAACGAACTTTGTTCAAAATTTTTCGGGTTAATGGCTGTACTCTGTTCTCTCTGATTCTGCCCCTTTCAATATCTATTTGCCCCGCCATGGTAAAGCAGTGCGAACACTTCCTGGTGCACCCGGAATCTTCCAAATCCAAATTAATGTAGAACATTTGCGCATTATCCGAATTCCGTTGGTTATCCTTATCCGGTGAATTCCATCCTTTAGTATAATTCTGAAAATCAGAAGGGAATTGACCGGGTATATATTTCCAAACGGAACCTAAAGTCGCTTTTAACTGAAGAGCTTTGGCTATTGTATTCTCAAGTCGGATTTTTTTTGAGGATTTTTCTGCCTCCTTGCCATAGACGTGATCGGAAGATAGGTTTATTGGCTGAATTGATAATCGCTCTTGTTGAGCATTGTCGCTTAACACTGACCTTTGGTTCATCTTAATTTAAAATTTATTTTGGAGAGTTTCCTTGTTCTGGCAACTGGGAGAGTTTTTTCATCTTATTAACCTCGCTCATGTCATTGAATTCAATTTCGACCCTCTCGAAAAGTTGCTTCAATCTCGCCTCATCCAGTCCCAGAAGCGATGAGATCGGCTTTAGGTTATTTTGATCGATTTTAATGGTTCTCCGCTTGTCATCCTTTTTTGGAGGGCCAACAGTCTCTAAGCGCAATCTATAGTCTTCACAGAAACGGATTATATCGTTTCTTTCAGTAATGCCTATTAGCCGATTAATGCCGTTTGGTTCTTCGGGATATGCTAAGTAAAGTTTATCATATTGACCTTCTTCGGATTGACCTAGTGAATCATTACTTACCAGCCTGGTATCAATGTTCAGTCGTGGATTGTTAATTCCATCCCTCATCCCTATCCTGATGACGTAATCCTGTTGAAAATCGCTCTGGAGAGAAGGGTGAACTTCATCAAAGAGGTAGGCAAAAAGGTAGGTATCCACATTCGTGAGTACGTTCATACAGATAAACTCAAATAGCTGTTGGTTTTCATTTCTTTGCTCATTTTCCTTTAAAAGGGAAATCCATTCCGAACCGGAGGCGGTTTTGCAAGGAAGAGAAAAAATTCGGATGATTTTATGGTTATGCTCAATCAAACTCGTATTAAAAAGAAAGAAATATAGAAGCATCTCCGATCGGTCCTTTGGCTGCAGATAGCCCCGGTAACCAATTGTACAATAGAAAGCGAACTTTCCATTTGAATCCTCATCCTCATTAGGGTAATCCTTAATAATATTTCTAAGCTTTTCCGGGTCGGTGTCTTTAGCTATCCGTAGGAATGTATTCAAGGCTTCTACGGGATTCCACTGGCCAATCATTGAAGGTTCCTGAAGCCACTTCCGTGCGCTATACGCATTCAGAGAAATCAAAGCATTACGAAATGCTGAGCCCGATAGCTTGTTATAATCTTCTATACCTATGGCAGAATTTGATTTACCATCTTCCCTGTTCAGACGTTTTTCAAATTTTTCTAACGTCTCCTTAACGTTCTCCCAAAAATTAAGGATAGCCATCCGGCCAATTTCTGAGGCAATTTCAAAACGAGGAGGAGCACTGTCAGGTTGCGATGTATCCATTAGGGAAGGGGAGACGAAAATGCGAACGGTAAGGTTTCTTATAAGATCATAGACGTGGTGTGTGAAAAGGTTAATTAACCATACGCATCCACGTTTATTTTTTAAAAATGCTTCATTCACATACAGTGTAATGTAAACGGAATCTTCTTTTGCCGTGAGAATCAATTCATCATAGGCCCATGCATCAATGTGGTCAAATTGGTGGGGGCTAAATCCCAAATCCTCAACACTTGGAACATTTGATCCAGCATAAATAACGATGTGTTTGTAGTGCCCACCAATCTTATCTAATTCTTTCCTGGATTTTCCATGAGCATATAAGTTCAGCGTATCAAGGGTGGCTTCTCGAAAAGTGAAAATGTCTTTGTCCTTCTGCTTTTGAGTCGCGTAGAAGAAGTCACGTAGAAATGAGTTTGAAAGACTGGAGCCTACCTCCTTACTAATCGAATCTGAAAGCGCCTGATAACTGTCTGGCATACTGTTGAACTGGATCGAAAGATTTTTACCGAGGTCAGCCTGCTTGAACTTATTGGCAACCGCTTCTCTGAGAGCAGTTAGCTCTTTTCTGGTAATGCGTATGTCAGCCATGTCTTCTTTTGTCAACTGCAAAAGTAGCAGATTAGAGTGTAAAACCTACTCTCAAAGGGATAACCATACCTTCTATTAGCATGTCATGTACGTATTCAACTACTTATTCAACTTTTTTTTGTCGCTTTCTAAACATTTACCTTTACTTTTACAGCTCAGTTTGTTTTCAAACCTTTAAACGAGAGAAAGAAAAGACACTCACTAAGACTCCTAAGGTCGGGCATGGCGAGCCTCACCTGAGTACCCCGGCCACGCTCCGCAGTAGTGAATGCGAAGTCAATCCAATTCCCAATTTTTTAATCACGCTAAATTTTACTTAAATGGAACAAAACTTCCAAGATGGTATGAGTGAAAACCATCAGAGTGGCTTCGAGGAAGCTGATTCTGGAAATTTCACACAACATAGCGATGAGCAGGTTCAAACCAATGCGGCCTATGTGAACGCCATGAAGGATAAGCAGAACAAAGTCCTGGTGGAGAGAGCTGATGACAATTTTGATCTAATGATCAGAAATGCCCAAAGCATCGATGGGCGGACAAGACAGTTACTCGAAACGAACCGCCCACTTCTGCGCAAGATTTTCCCAAACAAAATGGATAAGCTGGTTGCGGAGATGGAAAGGAACACGGCCAAGGAAGCTTTGCAGTTTCGCCTAAACCTATACAAACTCAACACGCAGTTCATGCTTGAGGGGATGCGGGAAAAATACGATGCGGCTTTGAAGATGATCAAGGCCGAGTATCGTTCACAAGTAGCTTCATTCATGATGGGCAAATTGGAAGGTCTGTCGAAAGATGTACAGAACCGGCAGTATGCCTTCATCCAAATGGTGCGTGAAAAGCACCAGTTTCTGAAAACCATGTCGGACATCCCTGGAACGGCCAACAGGTATGCAGCTCAAATAGAACGTGAGCAGGATAGGTACTTCGACTTTTTGGAAAAGCTGATGATGAACTTTGAAAACATCATCAGAGAAGAGCTGAAGAAATTCAGTTGAACCCACGAACTCCCGTGTGTTCTTGAAAATGCACGGGAGTTCGTTTCAAACTAAAACCTTTCTTTTTAACAACTAAAAATGAATACAATGAAACGTATTGGTTTACTCACTCAATTCTTGTGTAGTTGTGCCGGGTGTGACATAGCCACTTTGAGGCAATGTAACTCCGCAGAACAGCGAAAAAAGGCGATAATTGGCTCTTGTGTCCTGATCACCCCAATTTTGGGATTTGCATCAGGAACATTTGCCATACTCACCTTTAGTGAAAACTTGCCCCTATCCCTTGGCTTTGGTTTTTTATGGGGTTTTGTGATTTTTATGATTGAGCGTGCCATTGTGGCTAATACTCAGCCGGGTGTAATCAATTTGGGAGTGATTGCGCGCCTGCTGCTCGCAACCATTTTTGCCGTGGTGATAGCGGTGCCAATGGAGTTGAAGGTTTTTGAAGATGCGATTCAAGAAAAGCTTTCTGACAACCTCAGTAACAAGGTGGCCCTCATAGATGCTGACTTTGATGTGAAAATCGCAGGTTTGAATGATAAAATCAATACTTCCGCAGCTAAAGTGGAAGCCTTGCGCCTTTCCTATATTGGTGAAGTGGATGGCACTTCCGGCTCTGGAAAGGCTAATAAAGGTCCCATCGCACGAGAAAAGGAAAGATTGTGGAAGGCGGCAGAATCAGATGCCAAAATCTATACAAGTGCGAAAAACACTGAAATTGCAGCTCTGAATCTTCAGCGCAAGGAAAAGATTACGCAAATCACCAAGGCGCAAGCAGAAGGGTTTCTTGGGCGAATGCGAGCATTAGGAACGCTGAGTAAGGAGGACAATACAGTCTTTTGGGGCATATGGTTACTAAGGCTGTTTTTCCTAAGTATTGAATTGGTGCCAATCTCGATCAAACTGAGTTCAGGTAAGGATGGAGATACTTATCATGAAATTGTGAAGCAGAATGGGGCAACGGCAGTCAGTGTGAACCAACAAACTGAACAGGTTAGGGCTGAATTGATGGTGAAACAACAACGTGCCTTTGTCAATGCGGAGTTATTGAAATTGCAGTTCACCGAAATGAGTTCGATTATGCAGGATGCACAAAAAAGATTCGATTTCTTCATGGGTCAACTCAAGCGTGCATCTGATCATAAATTGCAAGTACAGTTTCAAATTTTTAAGACGGTTAAGGATGAAGGCTTCCGTAACCATCTTTTGGATCAGGTAGAAGACATTTATCTGGACTTCGAGAAAGCCTTGCGAAGGCTAATGGATAAAAAGGATCCAAGTTCCGATTATATCAGCGACCTGAGCTAATCGTAAGTAATATACCCTCAGTCCTCAATAAGGGCTGAGGGCATGTTGCGACTAAAGACAAGCATCTTCTTCAAATTTCATCTTACACCTTAAAATTTAAAGCAATGAAAAATTTGTTCATGGTAATTATGTCAATTGTCACTTTAATTCAATTTTCCTGCAAAGGAATTATTGAAAAACAAATTGAACCAGCCACTACAATTGCTGATCTAAATAATAGGCAATCAGTTTTTGCTGATAGTCTGATAACCTTAGAAAATGTTCGTGTTACCAAATGTGAGAGCGTTTTAAATTATAGCAAAGCAATTATAACAGACGATAGCGGAGAAGATATTTTACTCCTTACTCCGGTCCCTTATCGAAAGGGTGAAATAATTGATATTGCTGGAAAATTGTATGTGGTTTACCAGGATGAAAATCAACGCCATTTAGTTTTTGTTGATGAACGCTTAAAACCAGCAAAGGAATTGGTGGAGAGCATAATGGTTTTAATGGGGTTCTAAGAAATTATATCTGAACGGACTGGATACTAACTAAACAGGCACCTATACTCCGGTTGACATCGTCAACACTTTCCACCAACTCCAACCTCTTACAGCACCTGCTCAGTAAGTTGGTGCAACACATTTAGCCCAGCTTCATCATCCGCCTGTGAGGCTTCTTTGAGCAAGCGGGATATTTAAATCTCTTTCTTATCGGCAAGGCTAAGCTTGCGGCTGTACAATGAAAATGCGGAAATTAACGAGTTCTACTGCATTTTTTCGGGATTGCACGGGGGCTTTGGCTAGTGCAAGTTGTAACAGAGCTTCGGGACAAAGTGTGGGGATGTACTTGAATATCCTCGCAATTGACCGCTATGACCGCGAAAATTGCAATTTTAGCATTCCTTTGTGGTGTCAGCAGGAATACAAAGATTCAGGGAGTTGAACCGGCCTCTCTCCTGCGGCATACCTCAGTAATGGCAAAAAAAGCGTTAATAGCGGTGGAAAACGAATTTATTCGGCCAACCATTCCAATCCACCGTAAAGCGGCTAATCTTAAAGCTTTCCGGTAAAAAAGGTTTGTACTGGTATTAATAGCTGCCTATACTAAATATTTGATATGTATTCTATTATTGAGAATTTTTGCGATTGAATCACTCTGTTTGCCATAACCTACCACAATCTCATCAGCCATTTCAACCATAAATTGATTACGAATGAAGGCTGACCTGCTGGTGATACGCTTTTGATCTTCGTTGAATGGAGAAAGCACCAATAAACGATTTTCTGATACTGCTTTCAATACCTCCGGTTCTTCTCGTTTCTTCAGACACCGGGCATGGACCAGAATGATGGGTTGAGTGCCTTTTAGAAGAAAATGAAGCACGTCCTTCTCAATTGGTGAGTGAAAGCCGGAAATAACGCACCTACCCTGGTCGCGCATTTCGGTGGCCCAGTCATAAGCTTTGAGGACTACGGATGCCGGGAATTTGCGGCTACAAAAAAAAGCAGTTTTTTGTTGGTCAAGGATTTGAGTGTCTCCTAAAACCGAAACTTTTCGATCATATAGGGTAATAACCTTCATGACTAACCAGCATTAGAAGTTTGTTGCTAACTCACTATATGGTATGGTGTATCATTTAATCTCAGTCGTAATTGCTCTACCTCCTCCAATACTGAGTTTGCATTAATGGAGCAAAACACTTCTTCGCGATTCTCGCGGCAATAATCACTCAAATTAACCCGAACCTCTAAATCTTCTATACCATAGCGAACTGAGGCGTGTGAAGGAATATTGGGTGATCCAACCGCAGCAGGATTTCCATTGAACTGAGGCGTGTGAATTAAGTCTAGAACACCTTCAATACTACGTAGATAAGAAACGGTGAATTCCAGTACCTTAAATTCCGTGGGATTTTTAAAGGTATCGTCTTTTTTAAAGGATAATCCTATGGTAATGAGAACTCCCATTGCATTAATCATTTGACCCCAATAGACCGATAGGCCATCCGGGTCTGGGGCAAAATGAGCTTCAGAGGGAAATCTTTTTTTCTTTGGCCCAACTAAATCGCTAAAATGAACCTGTCTGAATACATTATGCTCCTCATGGATCTCTTTTACCTCAAAAGGATTTTCTTCTAAACCAGATTCCTCATCCATACTACTAAATCTTCAATATTGGAATCAAGTGAATCAGAACCTTTCCGGGGTTTTTCATTATTATAGAAATCACCATAATAATTCGCAACCATTTCACCCGCTCTTTCTCTTACGTTGATCAGCATTCTTGCCTTCTCCGTTCTCCATGATAGATCAATTGATCCATCTTTAACAGGGTTTATTTCCGGGGTCTGAATAATAACCGAATATTCCTTATTGATTTCCAAAGCAGCATTAATCAAAAATTTAGTGGCGGCTTTCCATATTTCACTTTTTATGATTTCAGCATTTTCCCCATCCCATCCCTGCTCTAACTCCAAAATATACTTGGATGCTTCAATCTCATCTGCTATTTCAGAAAACCTGAAATCAATATTTACCTTTACATCAATTAATTCCAATATAATCTCATTTTCTGAGGCAGTCTCTGTGTTAATTATCTGCACGGATGGGAGTTTCTTTTTCGATATAGCCTTTATCAGTTCCAACGGCAATTTAGACTTACCTGAGCCATAAGGCTTATTCTGTATTACTGCAATATGCTCAGGCTCATAACTATCGGCAAAAAAACCTGATGTTCTGGATGACTTGCTTTTGTTCTCAATCTGGAGGCTATCTTTCATTGCATTAATTCTTTAATTGGATAAACTGAATTCCTGGAAAATTCTTATAGATGCTTGTTTCTTTTTCTAAAGCTCTATCTACCTGTTTCTTCAATTGCTCTAGCTCTTCCCGTTTTAGGTTAAAGAAAGCGCTTTTCAATTCTTCATTGGTCTGATATTCAATCTTAAGTTGATGTAGCACAATCGCATGGTTGCTTTCCTTGCTGATACTTTCCTGAAATAGCAGCCTAATATCACTAATTATGCGGCAATCCCGGAACAGCTTATCGCTTTCTGCAATCAGCCCCAAAGCTTTATTATAGGTTTTTAAAGGATCGCTTTTTTGCAATAGCAAATGTATTTTTTTAGCAAGCGAATCCACATAGTTCTTTTCAGCTTCTTTTTCAAACTGAGTATAGTAAGACTGTGCCAATGCCTGTGAAAGTTGTTCAGTTCCATCATCAGCCGCGATTAATAAACTCCCGAAACTAAAAGCAACCATTGCTATCTCCCTCATATCGGGAATCTGAAACTTTTCAGAGAGCTGACTGGCGAAAATGCCCGGCCCTACACCCGGTTCATATTTGCTTATCACTTCAGCAATTTCTTCCACCTGTTTTTCATCCAGGGCTATTAGCGCTTCAAAGCCTGGCTTGAAGCGTTCAGGAATTCCGTATTTCTCCATTTCCGCGCAAATTTAATATTCTTACAACTTGTGATGCTCTTGGTTCGTTCGCTGGCGCAGTGCCCTCTATCCGTAGAGTACCCGCTGTATGTCCTCTATCCTTACTCCTCATTCCCCTCCAATTCCTTTCCCATCCGGTATTTGATGTCATAGTTGATGATGAAGTCAAGTTCTTCTTCTGTGAAGGTGTAATAGTGGGCAAGTTGTATATCAATTTGGTCAATTAGACCCTTTGAAAGTCTTGGATAAAATTCTTCATAAATAACATTGCCAGTTTTAGTTGACACCTTCTCCTTTTCCACTTTCTTTTTAGAATAGTCTGCCATTAATAATTGACTATCACCTTGAAGAGCAGATATTGTTTTACTACTTAGGTTCTGGTAAGCAAATGGAAACTTGGCAAGATCTACAGGGTTCATATCTCTACCATTAGTGGTAATTGAATACCACCAGAAAAAGAGGGTACTACTTAACTGTGCTACAGCCAAGTCTCTCGTAAGCAAGTTATCGAAATAGAGATAGTTTTCCCGGGAGGACACTGATTGAGTGCCGTTTAAAACGAAATTTGGCTGAAAAGTGGTGAAAATCTTCCAGTATCGACCTCCACCAATTCTGTAGTATATTTTGTTTTTGTTCTTCTCAGTATAGAATTTTTCAAGAACTGAATTTCCTTCACTTAGTTTTTGGATTATAGAAACTTCTAGTGTCTCCTTCGCTTTGGGGATGATGTAATTCCTAATCCTTTGAACTGGAGGAGAGTATTGAGTTGTTTCAAACAGATGCGGACGGTAATCACTGTGCCATTTCCTTAAATTTGTTGACCTCAATAAACTTTGGCTGCCTTTTGAAAACATACAAATAGAAAGCAATACTTCAGCTCCTTCAAACAACTTTGAAGGACGTTCTCCATAACTTGATAGCCAAACTTCATCAGAATATTGAAGGAATTGGTTTTGCAATGACGCCATTCGCTGAGTACAAGTCAAACTAACAGGAACAATGTATCCAAACCACCCTTTTTTTTGTAAAATATTTAGTGCTTTTTCAATACAAAAGGCGAAAAGATTACCACTCTGTATTGTTTTGAGTCCTATAATAGAATAAGACTTCTTTACCTTCGAATATTCAACATAAGGTGGATTCCCAATTACCACATCAAACCCGCCACGGTCATGCACAATGCCATAGTACTCGGCAAACCAATGGAAGGGCTGGTGCGTTTGCTTCCAATCCTCGAATTGCTTTCGACTGGTATTTGGATAAATTCCATAAGTCAGGGCGTGAACATAATCGAGTTCGTTTCTTAGCTCCTTCAACTTTATTTCAAGTTCTGACTTCACATCTTTAAAAGACTTGAAATCTTGAAGTTGAACGTGAGCTGTTTGTACTTCTTTAAAGCGGGTGAATGCTTTGGCAACATAGTCCATTTTATCGTTCACCCTTGTTTTGGCTTCTTTTGGATTATCGTACAAATCGTTCGGGAACAAATGCCAGCTTTTATTTAACTCCGCCTCCGTGGCAAAGCCCACCAATGTATTCCCTGCCCGGATGTTAAAGTCAATGTCAGGCAATGGCTCCAGCCCTAAGTTTTCTTTCTGGTAATCCGGTTCGGCCACGGCCACCATTTTCAGGAACAGGCGCAGCTTGGCTATTTCCACGGCCTCATTCATAATGTCAACCCCATAAAGATTGCGCAGGATAATGTTCTTTAAGATGTAGTAATCCAGGTTGGGGTGTTGCGCTGCCTGGGCTAAAATTTCCCGCTCGTTTTTATAGGTATTCTTATTGCGGTTTTGCCGTTCCATGTCGTCTTTGTGCTGCCCCATGCGCAACAGGCAAGCTTCATAAAGCGGCTGCAAAATATTAAGCGCGGCAAATAAAAATGCCCCGGAACCGCAGGTAGGGTCTAAAATAGTGACCTCTTGCAGCGTGCGGTAAAAGGCACGGGTAAAGTCAATGCCTTCATACTGCTCCACAGCATCCTGTGCAAACTGCCGGATATCAAGGTTATAGGTAATGAAATCATTGATGTTGGTTACCTCCCCATTTACCAGCTTGTTTCTTACTTCAAAATAGCGCTGCCTGCGGGTCACGGTTTCCCGCCAAATCTCGGTGGGAAGCGCATATTCTTCTATCGCTGAGGTATTCCAATCCTTCCTGCGCTCAATGAGGTTGGGCTTGCTGGTATCCACCCCAATTTCAATATTCCCCGGCAATTCCCGCAGATTTCCATCTTTTCCATCGGTGGGTGGTTCTTCCCACACTCCATGTTTCATAGCAGGGTAAATATAGCGGTCAGGCTGTTCCTTCAGCATATTCCAAAGGCTACTATCGCCTGTAAAAGCTTCTTTACAACGTTCCTTTACCTGGTCAAACAAATAGGGAATAATGCAATTTTTACCGATATAGTCGGTAATATCCTCTTTGGTGTAGTAGGCACCCATTTGGGCGCGATCATTAATGTACTTCTCAAATATGTACCCGATTACATCCGGGTTAATGTCTTTGCCGGATGATGAGATATTAGTATTAAGATGCCAGTTGTATTTATCAAAAAAAGCAAAGACCTTCTCAAATGCTTCGTCCTTAATGTTGATTTTTGCATGATCCTTTTCCAGTTCATGCACATCGAAGAGGCCGCCATTGAGATAAGGAACCCTGCCGATGAGCTTTTGCAAGTCCGCATCAGAATGGTCAGGATTCCCCAACCCTTCATGGAAAAGCCGCATAAGGAAGTTGCGATAAAAGCTAAAGAACTTACCTTTACCTTTTTGCGCCTTTACCTCTTTAAGCTTGTCCTGTAAATAACTGAAATTCTTGTCCAGAAATCCCTTTTTCTGAATGAAGTAGATGAACATAAGGCGGTTTAACATCAGGCTGGTGTACCAATCCTTGTCCGTTTCTTTTGCAATTCCATCAATGAATTGGCGGAAAGCGCCATGCTGCTGCTTAAACTCAGCATAAAACTTCTTGGTCACTTTCTCTGCATTCTGGCTAAACTGTGCCTGAACACGCGCTTTTACATCAACTATTCCAATATTGCCTTCTTCATCCAGCGTAAAGAGAAGGCCCTGCAATTTTTCATATAAAAAGTCTGCGGCTTGGTTCACATGGTAGCGGTGCTCCACAATTCGCGCAGGTTTGTTAGGCTCACGAATCACCAACTGCCAAAGCTGTTCTTTCTGGGCCTTATCTACATAAATAATGATGTGCTCAAAGAACAGGCTACGCACCTTTTTTTCTATGGTTCTGCGAATGGCGCTTTCAGGAATTTTACCATCAGGCCCCGGATCACAGATCAACACCACAAAACTCTGCTTCTCGGCAGCGGCATTGAGTGTGTAAACTTCGTTGGCTGCTTCAACCGGTTCCCTTTTCTTTGCGTGGGCCCAGCCCAAATCAACAAATAACCCTGAGAAATCGAACGACTTTAGATATTGATTAAAAACTTTCTTTGAAATCAGATGCTCCATTCTAATTTTCCTCTTTTAAGCCCATTGAACAAATGATTTGCGGGGCTTTATATTCTTTAACACCCTCTGGATCAACAATACACAATCTATCTTCCTCGCGGAGGTTGATAACCAATTCTGAAAGATCAGTATCTGATATTCCGGTTTTCAACTGCCTGTTCAGGATGTCACGTGCATATTCCTTGAGTGGAAACTGATAAATTTCATCAATTGCCGCTTTCAGGCGTGGGCCTGCAAAAAGATCATCAGGACTGGCGTTGTAAAACCCTTCCAGGCTCATGTAAACCCTGTACCGGGCACTACGCTTATGGCCAAGCTGGCCGCCAATCTGGCTTTCAAATTCCCGAACGTAATCAACACCCTTTGCCACCAAGTCATGATGATTCGGCAAGCGTTCGAGTGCCGGAGTTTCTGGTGTGCATTTTAAGGCCCTTAAAATCCTGAATTGGGATTGGGTCACCACACCTCCACGGCTATCCACATAGGTGAGCACATCATTTCCTTCTCCGGTTCGGCAATAAACAACCGTACCTTCATCTTTTTCTCTATTACCGAGGGGCTTAGTGGAATAGACTACATCAGGCATGTTGGTAATGATCTGTTTCAATTTAGGATCGGCATCTATGGCGTCCTTCCAAATTTGATAGGCATAGGAGGCCAAATCTACTTCTTCCTCACCAGCATCATCCAGGATACCGGATTTTTCATTATACAAATCTGCCAGGTTTACCGGATCGCCCTCGAAAAAAACTTCATCGGCTCCCACTACTTCAGCATTTTCTTCAATGCGCTGACGAAGCCGTCCTCTTAAATTGATTATCTGCTCTACTCCATTTTCGGGCAAGAATGAGTAGCAGATTATCTCCTTTGATTGTTGCCCAATGCGGTCAATACGTCCAGCTCTCTGTATTAACCGGATGATGGCCCAGGGCAAATCGTAGTTGACCACAATATGTGCATCTTGTAAGTTTTGCCCTTCGCTCAAAACATCTGTTGTAACCAGTACTCTCAATTCATTTTCTATCTCACTACGGCCATTGCTTTTAGGGCTAAACCTGACCGCATATTCACGGGGTTCTTCTACGTCTCCCGTTACACATTCAAGCGATTTGACCTTTCGCCTTTTGAGTTCATCACACAGATAATAGGCGGTATCGGCATATTGAGTAAATATGAGGACTTTTTCTTTCGGGTGATCTTTCGTTATCAACTCAAAAAGCCTATTGAGCTGTCTGTCTTCCAGTGCTTTCCATTCTTTGCCTGCTTCAAGGATTTTTAGGAGGTTCTTGCTATCAGCATATAGTTCATCCTTCAACTTCTTCTCGAACAAGTCACTCTTAATCCAATCGAACTTCTTTTGATTCTTCTCAGCCTTTAATACCTTGAAAACAGATGCTGCCTTATTAAGATATTGCTTCTCATCAAGCAGCAGATTCATAGTTATATCAGGCTTGCTTTCCCCGTCCGGCTCCTTATCTTCCAGAAAGTAATCCAGCATATTTGCTTCCTGTTGTCCAACGGGAAGTTTTTCTTTATTCTCAATAGCATAAATAAATGTGTAATTCCGCATAACCTGCCGCGAAACCGAAAGCAGGAAAGCCCAACCACTGCTTTCAAGGCGTTTGAACAAGTTGGTACGCGCAAAACCTTTTAACCGTCTACCAGCACGGGACAAGTTCTGAATAATTGTCTTTTCAGCTTCAGTAGCCTTATTCTCAGCATTGTCATTCAGGTAGTTGCCCAATCCGTATCTGGCCAAATTTAATCCGGCAATGATACTTACTACCGCTGGTGAGTAAAGCCTGGCATACTGATCCTCTGAATCCTCCGGGTTGTACGGGTACTGGACCGCCTTTGGAACGCGATCAGGAAAATAAGATTTGCTGCCATCTGGAAATTCCAGGTATTGCCGCCCATTTGTCTTATCAGTAAGCGCATAGTGGTTTTTAACAAAGCTCCTGGTTCTCCTCACAAGAAATAGCTTCATTAATTCACGCCAGTCGTCAATGAACTCACTGTGCTCAAATGCAGGTAGCGTATCTACTGCCGTTTGGTGGCGGGCCAAAAAACGCGTTTTTCCGCCAATCCGTTCTATGTAACGCTCCGGGCTGACGCCTAAATTCTGATCATCGTCAATAAATAGCCGCAATTGGCCCGAAAGGTCAAGGTAGGTTTTGTTATAAGGGGTAGCTGTCAGAAGGATTACCTTACTACCGTTGAGTTTGATATATTCGTGTATAGCCCGGTATCGTTTGCCAAATCGGTTTCTGAGGTTATGGCTTTCATCAATTATCAATAAACGGTATCTTCTCATATCCGTGAGTTCACCCTGAACCTTGGTAATGGATAGCACCTTTGCTCTAAGTCTATACTCGAAAGCATAATCTTCCCACATTTTCACCAGGTTCTTGGGGCAAATAATTAAAGTCTCCAGGCTGAAGTCTTCTTCAAAAATGCGGGCTAATGCAGTTGCTGTAATTGTTTTTCCTAACCCTACCACGTCACCAATCAAAACTCCATTCCGCTTATTGAGATGATGGGCCGCTACTTTCACTGCCTGCTGTTGGAAAGGAAACAGTTTCTTCTCAAATTCCTTGGGCAGTTTGAACTCTGAAAGGCCAGACCGCGCTTCCTGCGAAAGGTGGTAAGCTATTTTTAAGTAAATATGATAAGGAGGTATAAGTTCTTCACGGGCCCAGGATTCTTCGATTATTTCAGCAAGTTCCTCAGTAATGTCTATACACCAGCGGTCTTCCCAACGATCGGCAAACCACTTTTCCAGCTTTTCTGATGCATCATGATCCAGAACATCCACATTAAGTTCTCCCTGCTTCGCCAAACCGGACATGGTGAGATTACTGCTTCCAACAAATCCGGTTCGTGGATTATTTTTATCATCCCGGTAAAGCAAATACAATTTTGCATGAAGGGTGTGCTTCAAAAAAAGCTTCACTACTACCTTTTTTGAGAGCAATTGATGTTTTAACTGGCGTAATGTTATTTCATCTTGGTCGGTAGGGATTCCGATGGTTAACTGGTTGCGAAACTCGTGGGCTAACTTGGTCTTGAAATCCTTAGCCCGCTTGTTATCTATTTCACCAGTCTCAACATGGTTGAAGTAATCTTTAAGCACCTCTTGCGGGTGCTTCTGCATTCCAATGAGTAATCGGCAGCATTTCTCATCACCTCCTTCCCAGCGTTCTACATAATCCGCCAAATGTTTCCAACCTCTAAGATTGAAGTAGCCTATACAGAAATCACTCTTGTACGCCACTTCGATGGAATCCTTTAATCCCTGATTGAGGTGTTTCTCGATGTTATCAAATATCCGGGGCAAAGCTTTTTGCGGTGAAAGTATGGAAAACATTTTTGCAATCACACGTCTGATCCCTGATGTTTACAAGACAGGTAGCTGTGATGGCACCAAATGTCCCTGCTATCAGATCCATAATTATCTCAAAATGTTGAAAGAAAACGATTAAAAAGCAAGAAGTAGGGAGAAAACTAATTTCAGGATTTTGAGGAATTAGAGGAAACTAAGGATTATCCGTCCTTAGTTTCCTTAGAATCCTGAATTTCCTCAAGTGAGGTGTTTATGTACTGGTCTTTGGATTCTCGATGAATCAAGTTCGAGGTGACAAAGCTTGTAATATACCCCTCGGCAGTCTTGTCTGGAATCCCCAAACCTTTAGCCACTTCAAGGTACTTCTGGCGGTTGAAGTTATAAGGTAACTCATAGAGGAACTTTTCTTTCTTGTTCCTCCGTGAGGGTTTGATTTCTTCTTGGGGCAACTCGCCAAACACTTTGCTTGAATGCTTCACTAAAACTTTGATCATAGCTTGTACAGTCTGAAAATCCCTTTCCTCGCAAATATGCTCCTTGGCTGTATCGCCTGTTTCCATGTTCCGCAATACCGTCAATATCATACAGAAACGGTAGGCTATCAAACCCAGCCTATAGATCGTGGCCATGTAATCCAATCCTTTTAGGCTATAGTACTTTTCCAGTAATTGTCTAAAGGATTGATGGAACTGGTCTTGTTGATCTGCGGTTAGCAAAACCTGGCGTAGATCATCTTTCATAAGACTTTTATAGAACTTGTAGAACTCACTGCCCAATGCTTCAAAGTAATTATCTAAACCATTATCCGTTCGGTTGGAAAATACATTCTTCCATACTGGACGAACGTTCATATAGTAGAAAATGAAACGGCTGAATAAGCCGTTTTCCGCATTGGGTATCAAAGTCGAAACCTGTTTTGGCGTACCAGAAAGAACCGCTGAAAGGCATGGCTTTTCTATTTCTACGTACTCCCGATCAGTTCTTCGAAAATATGTTATGGGCTCATGATGAAAAGCTTTTCTAAACCCATCACTGTAATTCCCATAGTCACTTTTAAAAGCTTGGGCTAATGTATCACCTTCAGTCTCAAATAAAAGTCCGATGCCGTTGTTATCGTTTAAGATCTGATATGTGCCTGTTGCACTATTATTGGCTGGAATGATAAATGACATTATAGGCGGTGGAACTGGCTTCTCAATATCAGCGGTTCTGTTCTTTTTGGAATTGTATACTGCCATTTCTGATTCATATTGCTGTTTGTTGAGTTTGGCTTGGTCTCTTAGTTCTTTATGGATGGGTTTAACCAATTGCCGACAATGAACCAAACGACCTTTCCCTGCGGATGCCTGTGCTGTAATAAACAGATACAGATTGGGATAGACCCGATTCTCATCATATATGCCAAAAACATTGGGTAAACAGGCACTGATGGTAACAATGGATCCCAGGAGCAAAATATCCCTTTCCTCGTTAGAGGATGCTGCCTTCACTACCCTTTGAAGAAAGTCAGGAAGTTCAGGAAATAAGGAATCAGGAAATGTTGGCATTTCTTCCTGTTCCTGATTTCCGTGCTGGTGATATTCAGTTTGACTACCGTTCAGCTTCTCCCTCTTGAAAGTGTGCTGATCCTGTTTTTCTGTCCGTGGAGGTGTAATATCAATTCCAGCACCCTTTGCGAGGTAGAAAAAGGTTTTCAGTGAAACCCCACGACCTTTTGATTTCAAACAATTGTCAAATTGCGTGTCGCACTCAGGAGCTGAATAGTCGGGGTAGAACTGGCTTACCCTATGAAATAGGTTCCGGCCATTCTCCCCAAATTCATGGGCAAAGGCGAAACCTACATTTACCCAATCTTTGTAAGCAGAGGTAATATCTACCCGGTTGGTTTCAATGTACTGGATGATGCGTTCTACTTCGTTTGTTTGGGCATCTGTCTTGAATTGGTGCTGCTCTGTAACCTTGCTTTGCGGGGTAGGTTTATCAAGCCAATCCATAGGATTAAATGTTTCTCTTTCCATGTCCTATAAGTATTTGGGATTGATGAATACTTCTGGATCGTGGGGGAGGTAACAGGCTCTAGATATGTCCTTTCCATTTTCATCTATTTTAACCTGATAGTTTTTGAGTATATAATTTCCTACAGCGTTAAAATATTCCTTGTGTTTTGCTTTAGTCAAGTCAATTGGAATTATCCATTTGAGGCCATTCCCTGAAGGAGAAGTAAAGAGTAGCTCAGTCTCAAAATAACGATCATTCAGCAGTGATGATTTGAGGTTAGGAATGTCCTTAAGGTGGTCAAAATCGATGGTAAGTAATCCTGAATGTTTTTGCAGATATGCATTAGCTCTTTGCGTGAACAAACCAGAAAAGGTTACATAATCAAAATTCTTAGCCTTAAAATTTCTGGAAGCAATTACATCCTGAATTTTGCGGAGTTTATCTGTAGCCCAATTAAAATCTTTTCGCCTAATAAGGTGAAATACATCTACCAGGGAAACAGTGTGACTTGGAAACAGATTAAACAAGGGTTTCTTAAAGTAGCTGAATACAGGTGATTTTATCTTCTTAAATTCATTATCGGCAAGTTCAGATTGTAATTCCTCGTGTTTGCCTACGCTTGGATAGCAATTATTGCCTGAATTGAGGAACTCATCATGCGATTCAGTACGGACGGGACTATTTATCTCTTTCATAGCTTCACCCTCCCTTTTTTGATTAGATAATCAGCAGCTTTTTGGTCAATTTCATCCTGAGTGGAATTGCGATTGCGCAGCAACCAGCTTTCCAACTCACTTTTTTTGAAATAAAGCTTCTTCCCATTGGGCTTGTAGTGCGGAATACTCCCTGCACTTGTCAATTTGTACAAGTGTGACTGAGAAAGCTCCAAGTACTCGCAAGCCTCTTTGAAGTTCAAAACTTCCTTAGTTTGAATCCCCTGGCGCTCTATGAGGCGTTGGAGATTGTCAAGACGTAATATTATTTCGTCCATTTTCATGTCAATTATGATGTGAGAAATGGACTTTAGCGCTAAAGCCATATTCGTTTGTCGAATACGGCTCAAAAATATATTGAGTTTTAGGGGGATATGACCACAGCAAGGCAGGTGCAGTGCAGAGTGCAGAGTGCAGAGTGTTCGGTCAGGTGAAAACAAGAGCTCACTCTGAGAAAGAAAGGCCTAAACAAAAGCAAAAAAAAATAATAGTGCAGGGTGCAGAGTGCCCTACTTCAAGTGGGATGCTGCATTTTCAATAATGTGCGCGGTTTTTACTGGCTTTTTCATTGACCTAAATTTCTTTCTGTCAAAGGAGTTCCCATCAGCATCAACAAAGCACTGGCAGGTTACTTTCCATTGCTCTTGTTTTAGGTTCTTTATTAATTTCCAATCGTTATGAATGAGTTTGATGAAATAGTAAAGCTGACTGATGCTGCCGGTCCAAGTTGTAGGAGTTTTAATTTCTTTATTTGAGAATACCTTATTAAAATTTGAAAGGTTCGTGCCTGCATCAATCAGGTGAGTAAATTTTAAACTTTCATATAGGTTGGCAAGCTTGTCGGGGTCTACCGCATATTGAAGATACGTAAATGAATGAGTACTCGATGGAATCTGTTTATTCTTAAGGTTAGGTTTACCTTCTATAATATTGAAATACTCCTCATATATTTCTTTCATTATTTCATTGATGCCCTTAAGAGAATTCTCCCAGGGGTTATAGGTTTCACCCATAAAAGTTTGGGCTTTATCTAATAGACTCTGCAAATCAAGAAACCATTGTTTTTCATTTTCCACTAATGAAAACTGATAAACTATAAATTCCTTCTTTTGAAAAACATTGAATTTACTTATCCTTTCTAAAACATAGTAGGAGTATGCATCATTTAGAGAAATAAAATTCAACTTTTGTCTCAGTTCTTCTAAATCTTCTATGCAGATTTCATAGATTTTCCTTTCATTATTTAGACAGTTTATAGAACTCATCTCAATAAAGGAAATAGCATAAAGAAAATTTTTTGGTGGCCTCATATTTTGATTTTATTAGCTGCTTCTCGTTTTTTGTCGTCAATAACCTTGGCGTATACTTGGGTTGTTTTTAAATCTCTATGTCCTAAGAGTTTGGAAACCGTGTAAATATCTGTTCCAGCGGATAGCTGTAACGTAGCATAGGTATGTCGGGCACAGTGAAAAGTGATGGTCTTGGAAATACCTGCCTTCATCATCCATTGTTGCAACTTCATATTGTGCCATGCCGAATATTTTAATCCATCAAAAACCCTTTGGCTGTTCTCCTGGCGTTCGCCTAGCAAGTTATAGGCTTGCTCTGAGATAGGAAGGGTTTCAGTCCCCTTAGTTTTCTTTTGCATGAAACGGATATAATACCCCATGCTCTTGGAGTGTTGCACCTCAGACCAAAGTAGCTTGTGTATGTCTGACCAGCGAAGCCCACTAAGGCATGAAAAGATGAAGGCGGTTTTCAGTAACGGAATTTCACATTCTGAATTTACGGCTGCTTGCAGTTCTTCCAGTGTCAAAAATGCTCTCTCCGGTTCACCCTGCCTGAATACTTCAACTCCTTCACTTGGATTGGTTGGAAGGATTTCATCTTTTACGGCTTGCTTCAGTGCTGCCCTAAATTTGTTGAAATAGGAGTATTTGGAGTTCTGAGATAGCGGCTCATTGCTTTTGGTTCTGGCCTCTTTATCGAGGTAAAACTTGAACTCCTGGACAAACTGCCTGTCAACCTGCGCGAAGGTTATGTTTGCAGGCATAAATTCCTTTAAATGTTTAAGCATACTGTCCCAATTCCCGTAGTTGCCGGAGCTGTCTTTTCGTCTCTCGGTGAGTAATCCAATGTAGGCTGTAAAGCTACCCTTTAGTTTCGCATTATCACGAAACCCATAGATCCCATTTTGGATTTCGATTTGTCGCTGTGCTCTAATTGTACCTGCCAGTTGTAGCGTCTTTTTATTAATCTCCTTCTCCTCCTTAGTCCTGGCTTTAGGGTTCAGGTATAGTTTAAGAGATTCCGTCTTTCTCCGGCCCTTGTGATAATAGTCAAGGTAGAGGCTGGTTTGTCCGCCCTGGTTGCGTTCTCTTAGCGTTACTTTCATGTTTGAAAAAGCTTTTCGATGGATGATCTTTTGATGATCGTACGCCTACCGACTTTACCTGCTTTTATGTTCCCGGTTTTAATTTGGCGGTATAGGGTCATTCTGCTTGTTCCGAGGAGTTTACAGGTTTCCGCAATACTCAGGAAAGCTTTTTGGCTGACTTGCTCCTGAATGAAGTCTTGCTTCTGGATGGCCGTTGGTACTACCTCTTGAATCTTGGCTTCCCTCACTCGTTTCTTGTATGCCCGTTTGGCGCAGTTGTCCCCACAATATTGGGTAACTGTGGTCTTGGCAATAAACTCAGTTCCGCAGTGCTGACAGATTTTTGGTACTCTAATGTTGCTGCTCATATTGTGTGATGTCTTGTTGTGGCCAAAGTATGTATCAGATTGTCTCTCATTGTATCCCAATGTATCTCTATGTATCATAATTTCGCCCGTGTTCTAAATATTTTGTTGCTAACAACAATAATCGGGATGTCAGCAACAGATTAGCAACAAATCTATGCCAAAAAAGGAAAGTTAGCAACAAATAAAAATAGATAAAACAGCCTTTAAGCTATAACTAAGAAAGGATTAGCTAAACATCTGAAAAGTAATTACTTTCCAATACAAAACTTTGAAAAAATAGTCCCCAGAATCTCATCAGTAGTAATCTCCCCGGTGATCTCACCTAGGGCTTGAAGTGCTCTACGGATGTCCACTGTGAGGAGATCGGTGGTGAGGCCGCTGTCGAGGGCGGAGAGGACATCGCGGACGGCCTCGCTGGCGCGGCTCAACGCTTCGTGGTGGCGCAGGTTGGTGACTACACCATAGTCGCTGATGCCTTTGCCGAGGTTAACGCGGTTGAGCAATGCCATGGTTAGCTGGTCAATGCCCTCATGGGTTTTCGAGGATATATATATCGGTTCTGGGTTCTGGGTTCTGGGTTCCGCGTTGCGAGTTTCGCGTTGTGAACCCTGAACCCGGAACTTTGAACTTTGAACTTTGAACTCAGAACTTTGAACCCGGAACTTTGAACTCAGAACTTTGAACTCAGAACTTAAATCCAGTTTGTTTCCCACCACAACCGGTTCCTGCTGTAGGTTCAGCTCTGCCAGGTCCTGTTTTACTTCGGCTGGAGTAAGTTCATTCACGTCATATAAGTAGATGAGGATGTTGCTCTTGCCGATGCTCTGGCGGGTGCGTTCAATGCCGATGCGCTCTATCTCATCCCCGGCTTCGCGGATTCCTGCCGTGTCAGTAAACCGGAAGAGGATGCCGTTGATGCTGATGGTGTCCTCAATCGTATCGCGCGTGGTACCGGGGATTTCGCTGACGATGGCGCGCTCTTCCTGAAGCAGGGCATTGAGCAGCGTGCTTTTACCTGCGTTGGGCCTGCCGGCAATGGTTACGGATACGCCCTTTTTGATGACGTTGCCCAACTGAAAAGATTTTAGCAGGCCACTGACATTGTCCTTTATTTCTGTAATCAACTGTCGGAATTGGTCGCGGTTGGCAAATTCCACATCTTCCTCCGCAAAATCCAGCTCCAATTCAATGAGTGCCGTGAAGTGAACCAGCCGTCCGCGCAGTTGCTTTATTTTTTCTGCAAACCCACCCCGCATCTGGAAAAGTGCGGTTTTATAGGCCGCCTCCGATTCGGAGTTGATGAGGTCGGCCACGGCCTCTGCCTGGCTGAGGTCCATCTTCCCATTCAGGAAAGCACGCATGGTAAACTCTCCGGCTTTTGCCGGGCGAATTCCCTGAAGCATCAATGCCTGCATCACACGCTCAAGCACCACCGAGGAGCCGTGACAACTGATCTCGAGCACATCCTCGCCTGTATAGCTTTTCGGTCCGCGAAAAATACCGATCACCACCTCGTCCAGGGTTTGTCCCTCATGCTGTAAAGTACCGTAATGAAGGGTATGGCTTTTTACTGAAGTCAGATCCTTGCCGATGAAAAGTGGATTCACGCTGGAAAAAGCATTCTTACCTGAAATACGAATCATGCCTACTGCCGCAGGGCCGGCAGCCGTGGCTATTGCAGCAATTGTATCGTCCTGTCTGAAATTCATAACCCGTTTTTTCCTGAACAGCAAAGGTTGAATAAGAATAAGAATTTTTAGCGAACGGAAAAAAGATATGGGCCGGTTGGTTACAGTGATGAGTCAGGAAAAGCTCAGGGACAGTGGATAAACATTTTTAGCAAAGGCTTGAAATTCTTGGAGCAAAAAAATCATTCTTCAAAAAACAAAATGTGAGATACGCGCTTTTTTAATAAACAGGGAATTTTATATACCTCTGGAAATTTGGAAAGACAAGGAAGTTTTCCTTTATTGCCCCACCTAAGAAAATTCAACTATGACAAATACAAAAATCCCCATGAGCAACAAAAGGGAAAAGTATACAGCAGAATTTCAGCTAAGATCAAGTCCTGATCTTCTCTATAATTACCTGGCAACGGCATCCGGCCTCACGGCCTGGTTTGCTGATGATGTAACCGTAAATGGTGATGTCTATACGTTTATGTGGGATGGAAGCCCTGAGCGGGCGCAAATGATCCGGAAAAAGCCCGGAAAGCTTGTAAAATTTCAGTGGCTTGACCGGGATGCTGAAGAGTATCTCACCTTCGAAATAGAGTTGGATGAACTGACCCGGGATGTGGCGCTGATGGTTACTGACTTTGAGAATGAGGATGAAATACAGGAAGCCAAAATGGTTTGGCAGGTTTCTATTGATCAGCTAAAAAGCACCATCGGGGGATAACATTTCATTTCAGCCCCTGCTCCTTTCTTCGGGCAGGCATGGAAAGCAGGATACAAAAACAATCAGCGCATACCGTTTAGCTGCTTCTTCAGCGCTTTGCGGGCAAAGTGGATACGGCTTTTCACTGTTCCGATGGGCAGGCTAAATGCATCGGCTATTTCCTGATATTTAAAGCCTTTGAAGTGCATCAGGAATGGCGTCTTAAAGTCTGGGTTTATGCGCTCCATTGCCCAGTCAATATCTTCCATTGCGAGCTGGCCTTCGCCTCCATTCGTCACTTCCCTTGAGGTGGAAGAGTTTATGAAAAAATGGTTATCGGTTCCATCCGAAATCACCCTGCGCTTGCTTTTCTTCCTGTAATCATTAATGAAGATGTTCTTCATTATGGTGTATAACCACGCTTTGAGGTTGGTGCCTTCTTTAAACTTATCCTGGCTGGCAAGTGCTCTTAACATTGTCTCCTGCATCAGGTCTTTTGCATCTTCCATATCGCGCGTAAGATTGAGCGCTACTGGCTTCAGGTCATTGGAAAACTGATACACCTGGGAAGTAAAATCTGTGGTTGGCATTGGTTCTACGTTTAATGGTACTAACAAAATATTAAACAATACATTTCAAAAGGGAATCCTGTTCAGAGAAGCCCTTCCTTTTTGAATCGAACATTTCTAAATTCCTGAGCTATGATATGGAGAAATTTTCTTCTATGTTGACATTTACATGAAATGATCATATAATGTTTAATATATGTTGTAAAAAGTTAAACAAACTTACAGGGAATGTGTCAGAAAAAAGAGAAATCTTCCTGAAATATTTTTTAGTTGCGGCTGTCGCTTCTTTTTAGCGATTCCAGAAAATCTATGAATTCAGGAAGATTTCGCAGGAAATGAACCCTTTCCTGCGCGCAGAGGTCGCTGCACCTGACCTGGAGCCCTCCGGCTATGATCTGTGCCTTGGGGAAAGCCTCCGCCAGTCCGTCAATAAAATCCCGGATCTGTTTCCCGGCAGGGGCCACATGCGTTAAGCAGGTAACCACAACATCCGGATGATAACACTCATATACCAGCTTCAGATCGGCAAAGGGCACGGCCTGCCCAAGATAGATGACCTTATGATGGTAGGACTTGATGATATATGCCGCTAAAAGCAGCCCTATTTCATGCAGCTCATTGGAGGGCAGGAACAGCAGGAATTTCTTAGCTTCGGGGTCAGTAGAAGTTCCCTGCGCATCTATGGCAACAATTATTTTTTGACGGATAATATTGCTAATAAAATGCTCCTGTGCGGGCCGGATGGAGCCACTTTGCCACAAAATCCCAATCCTTTCAAACAATGGCGATATGATCTTCAGCATCGTCTGGATAAAGCCATATCGCAATGTGCATGATGATATCAGCTTTTCCACTTGCAGTTCATCAAGCTCCACCGTAGCCAGGATCAGCGCATTTATCTGCGGGTTAAAGCTGTTTTCCTTTTCACCAAGGTTGCGAACGAGCTCCGACAACCGTTCAGGACTCATTTCCACAATCTGAGAGATCTTATAGCCGTGCTGGTTCAGGTAAGCCACATTCAGCAATAACCGCAAATCCTCTTCGTCATAGTAGCGTATGTTCGTACCTGTACGCTTCGGCTTCAAAATTTCATAGCGCTGCTCCCATATACGAATGGTATGCGCTTTAATGCCTGAGAGCGCCTCAAGTTCCCGGATAGAAAAATTCAAATCTCCTGGTGGTTAAATCTTGTGATGAGCCTTTTCATTGGCCTGTGAGATGACCGGGTTGTAACGAAAGCATTTTTTATTTGTTTGAACTCCTGAAAATCCTTCTCAATTCTTTTAAATGGCCGGTTTTATAAATTTTTCACATAATAAGACGGACTAAATTAAGTAGCTTTGTAATAACGTAACCGGGTATAAATACACCCTGTACAACTAACTGCCGATTCAGTACGTCTACAATCAGGTAACGCACAACAAATGCAGGTAAATTTTTACCAAAAAAGCAGTGCAATCGTATTGCTTTTGTCTTTTCTATGTATCTCTGCCACAGCTCAGGTTAAGTTCCGTGAGAACAAAGGGCAATGGGAGGAGCCTGTAAAATTCAGGACTTCAATTCCCGGTGGTGAGCTGTTTCTGGAAAAGGACGGTCTTACCTACTCCTTTTATGATGAAAGCGCGGTGCATGATCGCTATCACAACAGCGCTACGACCGAGTCCTATTCAGGGCATGCTGTAAAAGTGAAATTTCAAGGTGCCAATGCTGTTATACCTGTCGGATATGATACTTCATCCGAATACTACAATTATTTTCTGGGTAATGATCCCACGCGTTGGGCTTCTGGTGTAAAGGCATTTGGAAAAGTGATTTACAGGAATATTTATGATCATATTGATCTTGAGATCGTGGCGATGGACCAGGCCGTAAAGTATAACTTTATCGTCAACCCGGGGGGAGATCCTGATGATATCGCGCTGCTTTACTCAGGAGGTGATGAATTGGCACTTCAGGAGGGCGCACTCACGCTGTCTACCTCACTCAACAAGATAGTGGAACAGGAACCTTACAGCTACCAAATTCAGGGAGAACAGGAGAAAGAAGTAAAATCCGGCTTCAGGCTGAAAAATGAGAGGATGCAGTTTAAAGTCGGCCGCTACAACAAAAGCATTCCATTAGTGATTGACCCGTTGGTGGTGTTCTCTACCTTCTCCGGATCGGTGGGTGATAACTTCGGCTTTACGGCTACCTACGATGATCAGGGTAATGGCTACGGTGGCGGAACCGTATACGAACAAGGATATCCTGTAACCGCGGGTGCTTATCAGCAAAATTTCAAAGGTCCCTTCCCATCCGGCCTCTCTAGCGGAACCGATGCAGGCATAATGAAACTTTCTCCGGATGGCAAACAACTTCTTTATGCTACCTACCTGGGAGGTTCAGGCGATGATAGGCCCCATAGCATGGTGGTTAACAGCAGAGGCGAACTTATCATCCTGGGGACTACCTCTTCCTTTAATTTTCCAACCTCTTCAAATGCCTTCAATCGCAGCTTGCAGGGTGGAACCGATATTTTCGTTTCGCGCATTTCTGCTGACGGGAAAACACTGCTGGCCTCTACGCTGGCCGGAGGACATAACAATGATGGCCTGAACGGAGATGGAAGATTCGCTACAAGTCCCCTGGCTTACAACTATGGCGACCAATTTCGCGGGGAAGTGATTACAGATCAAAATGACAACGTTCTAATTGCAAGCTGTACCGAGTCCTCAAATTTTCCGGTACGAAATGCTTTTCAGGGGACTTATGGCGGAGGCCAGGACGGAGTGGTGCTGAAACTCACAGATGACCTTGATATGCTCCTCTGGAGTTCTTTTATTGGAGGGAACAGCACAGATGCCGCTTACGGACTGCACATTTCAGCAGACAATGAATTGTTCGTTTGTGGCGGAACAAAAAGCAATAATTTCAAGACCACTCCGGGTGTTTTGACAGAAACATTCGCAGGCGGCACCGATGGCTTCGTAGCGAAAATTAATGCGCTGACGGGAGAATTACAGGCTTCTACATTTCTGGGTACCAATCAATATGACCAGTGCTATTTTGTACAGCTTGACGGCAAAGGACAGGTATACGCAATGGGCCAGACAAAAGGCATCTGGCCTGTAACTTCGGGAGTTTACAGCAACAACAACGGCAAGCAGTTCATCACCGTGCTTGATAAAGCGCTCAGCACCCGAAAGGCCTCCACCGTATTTGGAACCGGAAATTCTGTACCGGACATCTCCCCTTCGGCATTTCTTGTGGATCTATGCGGTCGTGTATATGTTTCAGGCTGGGGAGGGCAAACCAATAATACTTACAATCAGTCGGGTTCTGTGATGACAGGAATGCCCCTCAAGGAAGAATATCAGACAACAACCGATGGCTCAGATTTTTACCTGATCATCCTTTCCCGCTCCATGAAAGACCTGGTGTATGCCACCTATTTTGGCGGAGGCAGAAGCAGCGAACATGTGGATGGCGGAACCAGCCGTTTCGACAAACACGGGAAGGTATATCAATCGGTTTGTGCCGGCTGTGGCGGATTTTCAGATTTTCCGACCACCGAAGATGCCTGGTCTCAGACAAACAATGGAAAGCGCCCCAATTCACCGGAAGGTGGCTGTAACAACGCTCTATTTAAAATTGATTTGAACTCATCCAACTTTGCTCCTGAATTCAGGGATACGATCATAACTGTTATGGCCACCGAAAAAATTGATTTTTCATTTATGGTCACTGACAAAGATCCTTACGATTCCGTATTTTTTAGTTTCGGAGGGCCGATGTTTGACCCTGACAAATTTCCGGGACCTCATGCTAAGATTGTAAGCAAATTCGGTATTTCAAGCGCCACAGGGCGCTTTACCTGGCAAACTTCCTGCGATCATATAACAAACGCTGATACCCTTGTTGCAACGATATATATGCGAGATGATGGCTGCCCCACACCACGCACTTCGGAAGGTACCATCAAAATCGTAGTGCAACCTCCACCACCCCCAGCCCCCCCTGCCATATTTTGCTTAAAACGCATGTCTGACAACAACCTTGAGCTGAACTGGGGTGAATTTGAAACCGGCAAATATGTGTCGCATTACAACCTCCTGAAAAGATACCCGGATGGCCGAATCGAAATTCTCAAGGAGATTAGAAACCCCGATGATATTCAGTTCCTGGATAAGGCCGCTCCCGATCATGCGAACGTGGATTATTGCTACCTAATTCATGGTGTAAATATCTGCGGAATGTCAGGCGATTCCACCCGTTGGGAATGTTCGATTCCTGACGAAGATTCCCTGCCGCCTTCATCCTATATCTATACAGTAACCGTGGTAGATAATGACTACCTGAAACTGGTGTGGCAGAGATATTCCAAAGATGATTATTACATGTATAAAATTCTGAGGAAGAAAAATAATCCTGATAGTGAATTTGAAGTGCTGCATACCATAAAAAATATTGATGATACTACATTCTTTGATTATTCGGCTGACGTACATAATCATTCCTATTGCTATGTAGTAACTAATGTAGACCAGTGCTTCCTGCAAAGCGCATCCGGCAACTTCAGTTGCTCCATTCATCTTTCAGGTGAATCAGTTCCTTTTGAGCACTATCTGGACTGGAATAAATATGAGAAATGGAAAGGCGGTGTAAGAGAATATGAAGTGATCCGTAGAGATCCGTATAATCCTGACTCTGTCGTGATCATCACAGAACAGCACATGTTGCAGACGATAGATAAAAATCTCAATCTGGACGTGGGCCTCTATTGGTACCGCATCATTGGCCACGAAGGCGACAAAGGATTGGGTGCCGAAAGCGTCAGCAATGAAATCGAGCTTGTACAGGCTCCGGAATTATACGTACCCAACGTATTTTCTCCTAATGATGACGAGAGCAATGACCTGTGGAACATGGTCCCCGTTTTCGTAAAAGATTTTGAAGTGAAAGTGTATAATCGCTGGGGCGAGCGCGTTTTTCATAGCAATGACCGCCACGACCGATGGAACGGCACATACAAAGACCGAGAGCCCTTCGATGCCGTCTTCGTATACATTATCACCTATACCGGCTGGGACGAAAGCCGTCATCACACCAAAGGAACCGTTACCATCATCCGGTAAAATTCATTCGCCTTTATAAATAATTTTCACGGTCGATTAATCGTCATTGGCCATAAGAGATTCAAAAATCAAATTTTCTGTAATATATATTGAGAAATGAAAACTTATTTTTAAAAGTTTGTTTGTTTTAATATTTGATTTTTTAACCACAATAAGCTTTATTTAATTATTTAAATTTATTTTTTATGGATTAATTTTAAAGAAATAATAAAAGGGTATAAAATAAATGGGGATTATTAAGCTGTACGAAACGACTGCGCAAAAACTGCTATTATCCAATAATCAAATAAACCTTGCTGTACCTTCGCAGCATATAGAACCGGCAAGCAAGACATGAGTGAAAACCTGAATATACGCAACCGGAAGGCTTACCATGAATATGAGATCATGGATAAGTTTACGGCAGGGCTGAGCCTGACAGGAACCGAGATTAAATCTATCAGGGCGGGGAAGGCCAGCATTGCCGAGGGCTACTGCTACCTGAAGCAAGGCGAGATGTGGATTAGAAACATGCATATTGCCGAATACAAGCAGGGCAATATTTATAATCATGAACCCCTGCGCGAACGCAAGCTTCTATTGAACAAGAGGGAATTGCGCAAAATTGAGAATGAGGTGAAAACCAAGGGAATAACTCTTATTCCGCTCAGCGTATTCATTTCGGATACCGGCTTTGCGAAAATGCAATTTGCCATTGCCCGCGGAAAGAAGCATTATGATAAGCGCCAATCATTGAAGGAAAAGGATGCAAAGCGCGAAATAGACCGCACCCAATTCTGAAGCGTATTTCCATATTTCTCACAACTCCTTTTCCAAAGCTGAAAATAAATGATCTGGTTTATCAATGGTAAAATAGGCTTCGGCTCCCCGCCTGCCGGCCGGATTTTCTGGGGAAGAGATGATGAATTTGTGCAGGGTGCTGCGAAATTTTTTGACGATCCTCAAATGAAATTCCCACCCCTTGATTTTAAATTTCTCTCTACCTGCCGTGCGCGCTATGCTTTGGGATATGAATTTGGACGGGAAAAATTATTGGAAATTTCGACCACCGAAGGGCCTCATCATTTGGTCGGTTTCAGTATGGGGTGCGCTTTTGCAGAAGGGATGGCAGAAGCCTTTGGGGAAGAGGGAGTACTGGGCAAAACTGTCCATATCAATGCATTCCAGGCTGCTCATCTGGAGGTGAAGGATCGTACCCGCTTCGTTGTGGAGTATCAACTGGAAGACGATCCGGTGATCAACAACAAACTGCTTAGCTTGCTCGGCATAGCAAGACCCGGAAAAATTCAAGGCACCACAATGAGCTTTACAGAAAAGAGCGGATTTCTTGTTACCCTGATCGTTCATCGCAGCCCGATTTGGCATCAGAAAGGCCGGTTTTGGGAAAATCTGAGCCAGCTCGTCCGGGAGCAAATAAACGCGGTGTAAATGTTTATTTTTGCTTTTCTGCAACCCACTGTACCGAAATGTGTTCTAACATCCTGAAGAAAACTGTACTGGAAAAATGGCAATAAAACGACTAAGGAATTTTTACTGAATCCTTTTTTGTTTACAATATCAAAATTTTAATCTCAAATCAACTCAACATGAAAAACACAAATCAGAAATTCATTTTCAGCCTTATTGCTTCGGCAATTGTTTTAATGGCTTTGCCTGCAAACGTTGCAGCTCAGTCAGGGCCATCCATCAGGATTTTCGCAATGCCCCAAGCTACCATGATGCTGAACGCAGACGATTCAGAAAGAGGCAGCCATAATTACGAATTCACCATGGGCACTGCTTTTGGACTTGGCGGGGGATACAAGTTCTCAGACAAAGCAGGGCTGGGCCTGGATCTCATTTATAGCATGGAAGGCCAAAAATATACTATGACCGATACAGCAAAGCAGACATACTCATTTCAGCAAAAGGTCAATTACCTCAAAATACCGCTGGCACTTACCCTGAATAGCAATCCTGATAATCGTGTAATGTTTGCATTCAGGGCAGGGCCGCAAATTTCTTTGTTGCTGAGTTCTTCCCTTGAAGATGGTGATGGCGATGAAATTGAAATTATTCCGAGTGAGCCCGATCCTTACGAGAGCATGCTTATAGGTGCCATGATGGAAACCGGAATTGATATTCGTATTTTAGAAAGCTTCCTGCTTAATACCGGGTTCCGGTTCGATTATTCATTTGGAAATTCAGAAAATGAGGACTTTCCTGGCCGTGCCGATGACCGTGCTCCAACTAATAATATTACTGCCGGCTTTATGCTGGGCTTTAAATATTTAATAGGCAATTAATTTTCGCTATTTCCTAAATATAAAAAAAGCAGCTATCAGAAAGGTAGCTGCTTTTTTTATGCTGATTTTAACATTTCAGTTCCATTCACCCATTTTGCCGCTTTGATAATCCCTGATAGCCTGCCGGATCTCTTCCTGCGTATTCATAACAAATGGACCATGCGCCACAATAGGTTCATTAAATGGAGCGCCATGACCGAAAACCAGGGTCACCTCAGTAAGCGCTTCTATCTGCAGTTTCTCTCCTTCATGAGCAAATTCCACCAGGTGATGGGTCTCAGCTTCAAGGCCATTTACTTTCACTTTTCCATTCACTACATAAAAGAGAATATTGTGCGCTGTCGGCACCTCCACCTCCCATTTAGCCCCCTCCTTTCCTTTGATCGTAAACATGCTGATGTGGGTGGGTGGATCAATGGCGCCTTGCGTCTGGCCCCACTGCCCTGAAATTACATCCACGCTAACCCGGCCATTATCCAGCACAACTTTCGGAATTTCCTCTTTCTGTAGTCCCGTATATTCTGGCTCCGTCATTTTGAGCTTTGAAGGCAGGTTCAGCCAAATTTGGATCACCTCTTCCAGGCCGCCATTTTCCTTAAATTCTTCTGATGAAACTTCAGAATGGATAAGTCCGCTACCTGCGGTCATCCACTGTATGCCGCCAGCATAGATCGTGCTCTCGCCACCTGACGAATCCTTATGCGTTATTTCACCGTTCAGGATCAGTGTGAGCGTTTCGAACCCGCGGTGGGGATGCGGTCCGAATGGAAGTCCATTATTGCCGGGTTTATAATGCTGCGGCCCGTGATGATTCAGAAAAAGGAATGGATCCAGAAATTCAAGAGCAGGGAGCGGCAAAGCCCGGTAGGTGATGAGATCGTCAATAGGGGCATAAACCGCCTGGTGGGTTTGCTTAATCTTTCGCATTGGGTAAACTTTTTTATCATAACTATTTCTGTAACGCAATGTTTTTATGGGCTACAACCAGACCTGAATTCCCCAAAATATAATCAGCTATTAAATTATTAACTCAAGTTTCGCACATAATTTTTCCAATACGCATTTTCTGATTAAACGCGGGGAGAAAATGTGGATACACATCATCTGACGTGTGGTATTTCGGTAAGATACTGTGTATACAGAGAGGTTGCCTGCTTCAGGTCAATCTGTTCCATATCGAGCATAATTTCCAGGCCCTCAAGTTTTGCATCGCAGCCGCGAACCTGTGAAATTTTGGATGTCAGATCGTTTGACTTCAACAACCCGTTTGAGATAACTGCTGACACGGATAGAACAGTAGCCAACAGGCAGAGCACCTGCCATACCGGGATACCGAAAGAAACGAGTCCGCTGGCCGTTTCAATAAAACCACTCCCGCCAACACCGGGTCCGGCAGTTAAAGCCGCAGCCAGTGCACCGGCAACGATTGAGATTGTGATGAAACGGGATTGCTTCGGCTCATTCTTATTAAGATAGTCCGCAACTTCCTGTCGTTTTCTTTTAATCCTGTCTAAAAGTGCATTTGCATCCTTCATGGTTCTCAAGATTTTTTGATGTGTCAAACTCATTTAAATCCGGCTGAGAAAAACAAGCTACTCATCATGTAAATAACGTATGCTGATATTTATCAAAAAAAAGGTAAAATTAACAATCTATCGCAAAATCAGCACACCCGTGACGATGGGTGTAAAATTTTACCGGGCAGAGTATTAAATTACAATAATGTATTTAACTTGCTCAAATGAAAATTCTGTTATCGGCCCTTGCAATTCTCCTTTTCGTAGTGGCATCAGCGAAAGATGCCAATGAGACAAACCCGCTGTATCTCACTAAAGATAGCCTGACCTACAATTTTAATGAGCACTGGAGGTTCGTTCAGGAGGATTCACCGGAATTTGCTGATAAAGCGTTTGATGACAGCGAATGGAAGATACAGGAACCGGACATGGAACTGCCGGAGTCACGAAAAGCCACAGACCATTGGTTTAGTGGAATTGCATGGTTCCGGTTGCATCTGTTTATTGATTCATCGCTGGTCAATGTACCTCTTGCGCTAACCTTATCGCATCGTGGCGCCTCAGAAATTTATCTGAATGGTGTCCTTATAAAAACTTATGGGGAAATAAAAGACAGGAATAGCAGTGTATATTATGACCCGCAAAATGTTCCTTTTGTATTCTCTTTTGCCGATACAGGGAAACAAGTGCTGGCTGTCAGATACGCGAATTTTGATGCCTCCAAAAACTATCGGAGATTTTGGTCATCCTTCGCAGGGTTCAGGATGTTTTTGATGCAACCTGATTCCGCAATTAATGCCACGCACGAAAGGACAACTATTTTCAGCTTCATCACAATTCTTTTGTTTGCCATTTTTTTAACGCTGGGCATTCTTCATCTATTTCTGTTTTTTTATTCCAGATTTATTATTTCAAACCTATATTTCAGTTTTTTTGCAATTAGTGTGGCCGGTTTATGTATGATTGGTTATTTAAATCAAATTATGCATAATCCAGGTATCCAACTCAAGGCGCTCTATATGATTGTTCCTTTGATTTGCTCTTTGTCAATAAGTTTCAGCGGATTCATTAATCAAATTTTTACTAAGAAAAAAAGGATAATATTTTATTTAATAATTTCCTTATCAATTGTTACAATTATCCTTCGGCTTTTTGGAATAGGATGGGCTATCTATTCAGTTACAGCACTACTTCTGGTTGTTGCAGTAGAAGCCATAATAGCTATTATGTATGGTATTTTGCGGAAAGTAAAAGGTGCGAAAATACTAGGAGCAGGACTATTATTTTGCATACTTTTTATTCTTACCATCTCTGTCCTGGCTATGGTAAAAACAAAAATAGTTATTTCATCTGATGATTCGGTTTCAGGACTGCTGGCTTTGATCGGCATAGGCCTGGCCTGCGTTAGCATACCAATTTCCATTTCAGTTTATTTAGCCTGGTATTTTGGCGATATTCATAAAAACCTGACCCATCAGCTTTCGCAGGTAAAAGTGCTTTCCCAGAAAACACTGGAACAAGAGCAGGAGAAACAGCGGCTTCTGGAAATAAGAAAAGAGGAACTTGAGATTAAAGTGAATGAAAGAACCAAAGAGTTGCAAGTCGAAAAAAAGAAGTCAGATGACCTTCTTATGAATATTCTTCCGGCAGAGGTGGCGGAGGAGCTAAAGCAAAAAGGCTCAGCAGATGCACGGCAATTTGAGTTCGTAACGGTAATGTTTGCCGATTTCGTGGACTTCACCCAGATTAGTGAAAAATTATCGCCACATGACCTAGTAAAGGAACTTGACTATTGTTTTACAGCCTTTGATAATATATCCGGAAAGTATAATCTGGAAAAAATCAAAACCATAGGTGATGCTTATCTTGCGGTGTGTGGCTTGCCTGAAGATAATCCTGCCCATGCCGTTCAATGTACTTTAGCTGCGCTGACCATCCGTGATTTTATCATAGAGTATAGAAAGCAGCAGGGAATTTTTAACATCAGGATTGGACTGCACAGCGGACCTGTGGTGGCAGGAATAGTGGGTCTGAAAAAATTCGCCTATGATATTTGGGGAGACACTGTAAATCTTGCAGCCCGTATGGAACAAAACTGTGAACCCGGGCAGGTGAATATTTCAAGTGCCACCTACCATTTAATAAAAGACCACTTCAAATGCCGGTACCGCGGGAAAATTCATGCTAAAAATAAAGGCGAGGTGGAGATGTATTTCGTAGAAGAACCGGTATTAAATAAAAATGAAGCCGGCCAGCCGGTTACGGTTACGCGTCCTCCCGATGGCGACTAAAACATCAAACAATTTCGGACGTAATATTTAAAATATTTGGTCATGAACAAAAATATATGGTGGCTCACAGGGATCCCTGATGACGTTGCTGTAGCAAATACTGGCGGCAGGCAAGGCGCTAAAGAAGGACCCGCACGTTTTCGCGAAATGTTTGCCCGCCTCAAAGGGCCGCACGGAGTTATGGAACAGTTCCACGATGGGGGAGATGCTGAATGCGGGACAGATATTGACAAAAACCACCAGGCGGCTGCGGCTGCTATTACAAAAGCAGCATCTGAAGGATCTTTTGGGGTGGTAGTTGGCGGGGGCCACGACCATGCCTACAGCCACCTGAAGGGTATAAAAACTTCGATGCCTCCGGGCGCTGTGCTTGGCTGCATCAATATTGATCCGCATTTCGATCTTCGGAAAGATAAGCCGCTTATTACCAGTGGCTCTCCATTCTACATGGCCATAGAGCAGCAATTGATCGCAGGAGAAAATCTTGTGGAATTCGGAATACAGAAGCACGCCAATGCACCGGAGCTCTGGGAATATGCCAGGCAGAAACAGGTACATGTGGCTCCTTTCGAGGAAATCCGTTTGGGGAAAGCAGTTGCGGCATTTCAAACGGTATTGAATGAGTTGCGGGAAAAATGCGATCAAATTGTACTGAGCCTTGACATGGATGCTTTACAGGCCGCTTTTGCGCCAGGCGTTTCCGCTCCTGCTGCCGATGGATTTACCCCCTCAGAAATACTGGCTATGATGGAAATAGCCGGGAAAGCAGAGAAGATTATTTCTCTCGGAATTTATGAGCTTAATCCCAGTTTCGATATTGATAACCAAACCGCAAGGCTTGCGGCTGTAGCCGCTTATCATTTTGCGGCTGCCAGGATCAATCCGTAATTAATCCAGCAGCTTTTCCAACTCATCCACCATTGCGGCACTGCCAATAAACAATGGCACGCGCTGATGCAATTCTCCGGGCTGGATATCCATAATGCGCTGGCGACCATCAGTGGCCTTGCCGCCAGCCTGTTCTGCAATAAATGCGAGGGGATTGCATTCGTAAACCAACCTCAGTTTTCCCTTTTTTGCGGTGGTAGTGGCCGGATACAGGAATATACCTCCCTTCAGCAGATTGCGGTGAAAATCGGCCACCAGCGAGCCAATATACCGGGCGGAGTAGGGCCTGTCAGAAGCTTTGTGGTCAGCCTTCGCAAACTCAATGTATTTGCGGATGCCATCGCTGAAGTGCGGATAATTGCCCTCGTTTATCGAAAATATCTTCCCTCTTTCCGGAGTGCGAATATTTGGATGCGAAAGGCAAAACTCACCGATAGAAGGATCCAGCGTGAAACCATTGACACCTGATCCTGTGGTATATATCATCATGGTAGATGATCCGTAGATGACATAGCCCGCTGCCACTTGCGCATCGCCTTTTTGCAGACAATCAGCCTCAGTGCCCGCTCCCGATTTCGACTGGCGTCTGTAAATCGCGAAAATTGTCCCGATAGATGCATTCACATCAATATTAGAGGAGCCGTCCAGCGGATCCATTGTTACCACATATTTTGCATCGGCAGTAAAATCATTGTCCACGGGGATGACATGATCATTTTCTTCAGAAGCAATCACACAACATTCTCCACCGGCTGAGAGGGCAGCAATGAACTGCTCATTGGCCAGCACATCCAACTTTTTTACTTCCTCTCCCTGGATGTTGGTGGTGCCTGCGCTGCCCAGGATCTCTGCAAGCCCGGCCCGGTTTACCTCCCGGTTCACGATTTTGGCTGCCGTACTGATGTCGCTCATCAGCCGGGTAAATCCGCCTGTAGCATGTGGAAATAGAGATTGTGTTTCAACAATGAATTGAGAGAGGGTTTTAACTGGATTGAGCATGTTATCATTTTATTATTTTCGCGCCCAAAATTCACACTTTTTATCCAATCAGCAATCTACAATCGTAATGCAGGCAAGCCACATCCGGAAAGGAGCCGAAAAAGACCTTCCACAGGTGCATAAGCTTATATATGAACTGGCGGTATTTGAAAGAGCTCCGGAAGAAATGACGCTCACGCTGGAACAGCTTCAGCTTGATTTTGCTGCAGAATCTCCGGCATTTCATTTTTTTGTCGCAGAGAATGACGGGAAGATCACGGGCATGGCGCTTTATTTCTTTACCTATTCCACCTGGAAAGGGAAAACGCTGTACCTGGAAGATCTGGTGGTGCAGGAGAACTGGCGGTGTAAAGGAATCGGCAGCCTGCTTTTTGAGGCTGTGTTGAACGAAGCGCACCGCACCGGAGCCAGGCGCATGGCGTGGCAGGTGCTGGAATGGAACAATCCTGCTATTGAATTTTACAAAAAATACAAGGCTGAACTGGATGCGGAATGGATTAATGGCAGGCTACGGGAACAGCAAATTTCCCAACTTGCCACCCATTAGTTATTTTTTGAACAATCTTTTCTTTTACCCGCTTTTAATTTTTATAATTTCAAATAATGAAGATATTTAAGTTTGGAGGTGCGTCCGTAAAGGATGCCGGAGCTGTGAGGAATATTGCTACCATTATTAAGCAAAATCTTGATGACAGGCTGCTGTTCGTCATTTCAGCTATGGGGAAAACCACCAACGCGCTGGAAAACCTGCTGGACACATATTACGATAAAGGTGATTTTCTTAAAATATTTAATGAAATAAAGGATTTTCATTTTTCAATAATGAAATCGCTTTTTGCTGATGAAGATAATGAAATCTGGGAAGAAGTGGATTCTTTGTTCCTGAACCTGGAATGCTACTTTGAAAAGGAATTTTCGGAGGAATACGACTACATTTACGATCAGGTAGTGAGTTATGGGGAGCTGTTCGCCACACGGATTATACATGCCTACCTGAACGATTCCGGGCTGCGCTGCCGGTGGGTTGACGCCCGGAACTTCATTATGACGAGCAACCACCACCGCGAGGGCGTTGTGAACTGGGACGTTACGCCAAACCTTATACGCAACAAGCTGATGCCCATTCTGGAAAGAATGCCGGTCATTACGCAAGGATTTATTGGAAGCACGCCCGACCACCATACCACGACCCTGGGCCGTGAAGGCTCGGATTTCACGGCCTCCATTTTTGCATTTTCGCTGGATGCTGATGAGGTTGTGATCTGGAAAGACGTACCGGGAATTCTCAATGCCGATCCCAAAAAATTCATTGGTACGCGGCAATTCAGCAAGCTCTCCTACGAAGAGGCAATTGAAATGACATATTATGGCGCTACGGTGCTCCACCCAAAAACCATAAAGCCGCTGCAAAATAAAAAGATCCCGCTGCGGGTGCGGTCATTCCTGAAGCCGGAAACACCGGGAACGCTCATTGAGTCCGGAATTCCAATGCAGGAGGGCGTACCTATTATTATTGTTAAGGAAAATCAGGTGCTGGTGTCGCTCTCCACCCGCGACTTCTCTTTTATGGCTGAGCACCACATGAGCGAAATATTCAGGGAAATGGCACGCTCAGGTATGAAGATGAACGTGATGCAGAAATCTGCCATCAGCTTTTCCATTTGCACTGACCATCACGAGCGCAAACTCACCGAATTCCTGCAAAACCTCGAGAAGCATTTTAAAATCGAAACCGTAGAAGGACTTGAACTCCTCACTATTCGCCACCATCATGGCAAACTGCTAAATAAACTGCTTGATGAAAGCGCCATCATGCTGGAACAAAAAACTGGTAAAACGCTGCAATATGTTTTGCCTAAAGGAAATATTAAAGAGGATATTTCATTTCTATAACATTAAAAATATTTCCTCAACAATTAAATTTCCTGTTTTCTTTTAATGAAAAGATCATGAGGTTTTTGCTCAGCTCTTATTTCTATTTCTCCTGATCTTCCATTTGTCCAGGGCATATTTCCGCATATCATCCACCTTGTCTTTTTCATCAACAATCTCAAAACCCAGCAAGGTCTCAATAATATCTTCGAGCGTAACGACTCCATCCATTCCTCCATATTCATCCGTTACCAGCGCAATATGTTCCTTTTTGCTGAGCATGATCTCCCAGGCCATGAACAGTGTTTGTGAATCAGGAAAAATTATAATTTCTCTTTTTATATCTTTTAGTTTCAGGTCAAATTGATCTTCTGCTAATTTTTCAAACACCAATTCTTTAAATACATAACCTGTAATATTTTCCCTGTTTTCAGCATAAACCGGTAGTCTCGAAAAGTGCATAAGCTCCTTTTTATCGAGAAACTCCTGAAGTTTCATTTCTTCGTCCGCCACCTCCACTACGATCCTGGGCGTCAATATTTCTGACAACCGGATACTTTTTAATCTGATAAGATTCTGAATTATTTTATTTTCTTTATCTCCAAATACACCTTCTTCTTGTCCTATGTTTGCCAAAGCTGAAATTTCCTCTCGGCTTGTGGTTAATTCAGTATTTTTCCTGGAGAGCAATCGCGTTAATCCTGCAGAGAGTATTACTAAAGGATAAGTTATAAAAATCATCCCCTTAATGATTCTGACCGTGAAGCCCATAAGCTCCTTGCTGTAATTGGCACCCAGCGTTTTAGGAATAATTTCGCTCACCACCAGGATAAGGATGGTGAGTATCGCGGAAATAATTCCGAATGAAGCCTCTCCAAATACCAGTGTGGCCTGCGCCCCAACTCCCGCTGCACCTACCGTATGCGCAATCGTATTTAAAGATAAAATAGCAGAAAGAGGCTTATCAATATTTTCCTTTAATTTAATAAACTCGGTGGCTGAATATACTCTCTGCTCCGATTTCGACAGCAGGTAGGAAAGCGGTGTGGAAAGCAAAACAGCTTCCATCAAGGAACATAAAAAAGAAGTAAAAAGTGCAATAAATAAATAAAGGAATAACAGCGTCATGAAGATCAATAATTAAATAGAATGCAACGGCCAGGAAACTCCTGACACCGCAACCCTGCAATGGATAACCGTGAATTAAGCAGCGATGTTTATTCTGCTGTTGACCCAACCTGCGGGGTTAACAAGGCTGTGCAGGCTTATCCGGCCTCGTCATAAGCCATTCTGAGCCACTTTACCACCTCAGTATCAATCTCCTTAATATCATTAATATTAATTTTATGAGAACACATAGAATTTTTTGCTCTGATGGCCTCCAGCTTTCCTTCCGGTTCATGGCCTTTTAAATTTATTCCAATTTCAAAACGCGTTTTCGTAGCAGGTTGCAGCATAGCAAATTGCTTTTTCCGCCTCAGGCTGACATACGTATTCTTGGGAGCAATTTCCACATCTTCTCCAAACTGCTGCATTTGAGCTATCAGCACATCATATATCGGTTTAAGATGCTCCTTGCCCTGATATTGCTTCGCGATCAACTCATCCTGGCTTGATGAACCGGCATCTGACCCTTTGGCTTTATGCGCAACAAGATTGGCAAACCCATGCGTGAAACCATGTTGCTCCTTCAGGAATTTGATTATCTCTCCGTGCTTTGAATGGTTTTGCTCTTTAACAATCGATATCCATTCTTCAAGTGATTTGCCTGTATTCTTATGCAGGTTTTCAATCATGGTTTGCGTGGCCTTATCCATAGTAAATCCGGGATTTTTTATAGGTTCGGTTATATCAGGAATATTTCTGCAAGGACTTAAATAGGAGTAATGGATTTAGAAAGCACATCCTGCCATTCGGGGCTGCGTTTAAAGATCGCTTTGGCAAAGGGACAAAGGGCTATTACCCGGATTTTTTCTGCACGGGCAAATTCCACCAAACTCCCTAAAAGTTTTCTGCCAATTCCTTTCCCTTTTAACGATCCATTAACTTCGGTATGTTCAATGATCAGCGTTTCGCTCCCTGCATTTACGTATACCATTTCCGCAAGCCTCTGTCCATTTTCTTCATAATAAAATGAACCGCCCTTTTCCCGTATCTCCTGCTTTATCTTGATCATTTGAATTTAGGATTAGTTGTTTTTAGCAAAACAAAATTATTCTATTTTTCAATTCAGTGGGAGTTCCTCGGATCATCCTGAGAAATCACCGGCCCACTATCTTAGTAGCGTAACGGTACCGGTATACCGGTAGCTTTTGCCTTGCTGGTCTTTCACCACAAGCACATAAGCATGTACATTTTCCGGACACAGTTCTCCCTTATAGCGGCCATCCCAGCCATCTTCAGGATCTGTCGTTTCAAATACCTTTTCGCCCCAGCGATCGAAGACCTGGAACAGATATTCCGAAGTTCCATACACAGATGGACGAAAGGTTTCGTTTGGAGCCGGGCCGGAGTAATTTGGGGAGAATATATTCGGGATATAAACAAGCATATCAGGATGAATGTAAATTTCTCCGAAAGCAGTATCCAGGCAGCCATTTTCATTTTGTACCACAAGCCGCACGAGGTAGTTGCCCGTGTCAGAATAGGTATGCACAGGATTTTCGGCTGTCGAAATCCCGCCATCAGGGGCCATCGCATCTCCGAAGCTCCAAGAATAAGCAGGCCCGGCTGTGTTGACTGATTTATTCTCAAAGTTTATTTCAGGAAATGAAAGAGAGGTGATTTCCGGGCTGGCCTCAAAAGCTGCGACAGGGGCGAGATTGACGCGGATGTATTGCTCCTTTGTAACTTCTGAGGAACAATTTTTATCGGAAACCACAACGAGACGTACCGTATAAAGTCCGGCATTCTCATAGGTCGCTACCGGACTTTTTCCGACTGCCAATTGTCCGTTTCCAAAGTCCCAGTCATAGCGGCTGATGTTTCCATCCCGAATATTCGCTTTCTCATTAAACTGGACCACCATTGGTGAGGAGCAGCCAATATTATAATTTGAAGAAAAATCTACTTTAGGTATCGGGTTGATGATTACCATGACACTGTCTGCTGTAGATGGACATACAGAGCCGTCAGTGCTAACGGAAATTTTAACTAAGCCGGTTCCTATGTCCTCAGAGCTGGGATGATAAACGGTCTCTGATGGATGGCCATTAAAAATACCATTGCCTGAGCTTTGCCATGTAAGTTCTTGGACGTTTGCAGCCGATACCTGCAGGGTTATATCTTCTCCTGCACAAACCTCTTGCGGTGCTTTAAGTGAAACTGTTGGGGCTGCTACCACCGTCACCTGCACCACATCCTCACTGCTGCATCCCCAACGATTTTGATAGGTATAGCGAAGTCTGTGATTTCCTGCTCCTGCTTCTTCAGGCAAAAAAGTATTAGCCTTTACGCCCTTTCCCTGCCAGGTTCCGCCAGCCGGTGTGCCGTTCAGTTCCGTAGCATCCGCAGATATGCACAGCTCAGAAATGTTACCGGCCAGAGCGGCATTTACCTCAGGGCGAGCATTCACCCTGATGTTTTTGCTGATCGTGTCCGTACAACCTCCTTTGCCAGTGTAGGTATACATTACCCTGTGCGTGCCTGGAACATCAGGCATAAATAAGCTGTCCACAATTTTTGCCCCGGAAAAAATTCCGCCTTCGGGAATACCCTGCAGGCGTATAGCTATTGAATCCTCGCAAATGTTTTCCGGAATTATGAAGTCTGCCGTGGGTTTTTCAAAAACTTCCGCTTCCGCCACATGGTGATTGGAGCATCCATTGGAATCAGTGTATATGTAAGTGAGTGGAAATTTCCCCGGACCAGCCTGCTGAGGCTCAAAAGTAAACTGGCCGTTGTTGTCTTTTTTAATGCCTTTACCCCGCCAAATGCCTTCTTCAGGTTGGGCTACCAGCGGTTTGACAGCGTCTGTAATGCATAAGGCAAAATTTCCAGTTCCACTTAAATGGGGCAAGTCCCTTATCGCCACCTGCATGGAATCATTGCTTGTGCAACCGGTGGCGGGAGAAGTAATTTCAGCCCCCAGCCAGTGGCTGCCTACTCCCGCCTGGTACGGACTAAAGCGATTGGCCGTAACACCATTTCCTTTCCAGGTGGCATTTGCAGGTGTGGCAAAGTTCTCAAGGCTGCTGATTCCACTATTAAGGCATTGCGGAGAAAGCGGTTTCAGCACCAGGGATGGAGCATTATGAACATAGACACGAAATGTATCGGCTCTCACGCAGTTGGCGCCACCCATAGTATCCGTTGCTTCCAGCCGGTAGCTTGTAGACCTGTCAGGAGCCACTCTTAATATTGAGGAATGAGAAACAAATGAGGAATCACTCTGATCAATCCACCTGCATTGCAGCGTTGGTGGAATTTGCGGATCAAAAAGAATTGAATCTCCCTTGCATATTTCTCCTTCATGTTTATTCAGAAGACTTGAAAACAGCGTTCGGATTGTATCACGATAAACCCGGCTGCATTCTGATTGCACACGGAGCCGGAAAGGATATTCCCGGCCTTCTTCCAATTGCAGATCGAGCTTGGGAGCAACCGTATTATAAGGTTTTGAGTAATTTTCTATGGCCCATTCAATCGTTGCATGGGGAGGTTTTTTGGTGTTGATCTCAATGCTGTAATTGCCGCAAGGTCCGGCATTTACCACATAATCAGCAGAAGGCAAGGGCCGTACATAAATACTATAGGCCCGTGCAGTAGCCGCCACGAAAGGGCATGCATCATCCTTAAGTTTTACGGTAAAGAAATATGGAGCCGCTCGTGCATCTCCTTCTTCCGGGATCCAGCAAAACCTCCCTGTAGGTCTTCGTTTTCCGGAAATTGAAAAGTTTGCATCCGGAATTCCGTTGTTCCATTCCATGGTTAAAGTATCTCCCTGATCTTCATCTTCACTAAAAATATCAAAACACAATGGCTGGCCGGGACAGGCTTCAGCAGTAAACTCTGATGTTCCGTTAATTCCACTTAGCACCGGGGCATTGTTTGGAGGGCAATGCATTATAATCAGTTGAATATCACGCCTTACTTCACCTATCTTTTGCCCATTCCTGTACTCTTCAACCTTTATTGCCATAACGGTTACCTGCGCCATCAGCGGCTTAAATTTTAAATCACCATTCGCTGAATCGAGATGAAGGCCCTCGCAGGTGGTGCGGTTAAATGGAAGGTCAGCATTTGGAAAGCCCTGGAATTGCAATGGTTTCTCAAATGAATAGGGGGAGAGGTAATTCCCGGGCTCTTCGGATGCAACGAGGGGAGAGGTAAAAGAATAAACCAGTGAATCGCCCTCTTCATCTGTTACACCCTGGTTGTAGATCAGGCATTCTCCAATACAGATCATTGATACAGGAGCATTGGTAAAAACAGGAGAATTATTGCATGTTGCAAGGCATTTATTCATCATGGCGTTGATATGGAATCTCTGGCCCGCCATACCGGTCGTGATGATATCATTCCTTGCATTTTGGCCCCAACTGATCTCCAGTTGGCAACAGCTTACACTGCCGAGGTCAACAATCCTGGTAAGTTGTATTTTTTGGATGCCGTAAGGAAAAGCACAAGCCGGGGATGTGCATCGCGTGCAGGACTTGCTGCAAGTGGGCGTAATGTCAACCGGAGCTGACATAAACGGCCTCTCGGAGTAGCTATAATTACAATCTGTGCCCTTTATGGTGAGGTCATCATTCCACAGTTCCACACCATTGCAGTCGCGGTAAATGGTAATGGTGATCTTGAAAGTATCGTTGCCGAGGCATTGCCACTGAATATCGGAACCCATTAGATGAGTGGCATTTAATGGTGAGACCGGGAGGAGTAAAAGGAGGAGACAGGGAAACAGGGAGTACAGGGCTTTATTCATGGTAGCCAATCATTTATGTGTTAAACTACTTCATTCAGTGCGCGGGTTATTAGCCGGTTTCTCCGGGGTGCTGATGTAAAGGACGTAAAAATTTGAGAAATGGTTTCCTGTGCAGGCCCCGACACGACACGAAGTTCCAGGCCGGCATCTGTCTTCTAAATGCACCGAAATATAGATATTTAGTAATTCAACAGGTATAAAAAAACTATAAATCTTTTATTCTATTCCACAAAAAAGGCCTCACAGTGGAGGCCTTTCAATATAAGAGCGAATAACTTTTCCTTATTGCTTCTCAAATTCATATTCGGAAATGCGGCCATAATACTCTACCGATTCGGCCCACAATTCATCTTTGGTCAATTTGAGGATATCCCATTCCAACTCACCTCCACCCAGTTCAAGGATCAGGGTATTCTTGTCGTCTTCAAACTCCCAATCACCTGATACTCTATATGTATAAGGCACTCCATATCCATAATACGAATCTATATATGTTACTGCCAAATCAAAGTCCCCATCCTTCTCAAATTCTAACACCACCTCATCATATCTGCCTAACAAGGAATTTGTATCTGCCTTGGTAAGTTCCCATTCTCCTTCAAGCCTGCCTTCAGGTGTTCTCAATGTAAAGCCGGGACCTTCATCATACTTCTTGCAAGCCTGGAGATTGAACAGAATGGCTGCGGTAGCCAGGGAAGCAAGCGAAATCGTGTTGTAGCGGTTGAGTTTCATGACTTTGGGTGTTTTTGTTTAAATTAAAACAAACATATCTCTTGCTGCATTAAATCACACTGCAATTTCTGCAATTTCAAAAACTAATATTATTGAATAATCATAATTAGCATTCTATGCTCCGTTAAATTTTTCGAAAGATCACACATAGTTTCCAACCATCCAAATTCACTGATATATAAATAATTAGTCCATTCAAAAAAATAAAAACCAATAAATTCTTAATATTATTTCACAAAAAAAGCCTCGCAGTGGAGGCTTTTTTTTCAAGAGCGAATATTTTTACCTATTGCTTCTCAAATTCATATTCGGAAATGCGGCCATAATCTAAAGATTCGACCCATAGCTCATCTTTGGTCAATTTTAAGATCTCCCATTCCATTTCTTCCCCTTCAATTTCAAGTACCAGGGTCTCCTTATCATCTTCAAATTCCCAATCACCGCTGTATGTATAGCTGTATGGAATTGAATATCCATAATAGGTATAAAGATAGGTTAAGGTAATATCCAAGTCCCCGTCCTTCTCAAATTCCACCACAACCCCGTCAAAGAAGCCTAATAAAGAATTAGAATCTACTTTTGTGAGTTCCCATTCTCCTTCAAGCCTGCCTTCAGGTGTCCTCAGTGTAAAGCCTGGGCCATCCTCATACTTCTTGCAAGCCTGGAGATTGAACAGAATGGCTGCGGTAGCCAGAGAAGCCAGTGAAATGGTGCTGGTTCGATTTCTTTTCATGATTTCGGTGTTTTGTTGAAAATAAAAGCAAATATATGGGTTGCTGCATTCACAGGATTAAAAATTAACTCCGAAAATTGTGCAATACCAATATTTTTTATTGGATAATCATATAGAGCATTCTATGATGTGTTAAATTTTCCGCAACAAGGCAGCTTCATCAAGTTCCTTTTCCATCATTTGCATAAGCTCTCCTACGGCCACGCGCTTTTGCTCCATCGTATCGCGGTAGCGCACCGTTACTGAATCGTCCTGCAAAGTGTCATGATCTATCGTTATGCAGTAGGGCGTTCCAATGGCATCGTGCCTGCGGTATCGCTTGCCGATGGTGTCTTTCTCCTCGTACTGGCACCGCCAGCGATATTTCATGGTATCGAATATTTCGCGCGCTTTTTCCGGCAGGCCATCTTTTCGAAGCAAAGGCAGGATTCCTACTTTTACCGGTGCCAGAACGGGTGGCAGTTTCAGCACTACACGACTGCTGCCTTCTCCAAGGTCCTCTTCCGTATAAGCCGCTGAGAGCAGCAACAGGAACATCCTGTCAAGTCCGATGGAAGTCTCCACCACATACGGGATGTAGTTCTCATTCACCTCCGGATCAAAGTATTGCATTTTGCGGCCACTGTGCTCCTGGTGTTGCTTCAGGTCAAAATCGGTGCGGCTGTGAACGCCCTCCACTTCCTTAAAACCAATGGGAAATTCATATTCAATATCCACGGCAGCATTTGCATAATGTGCAAGTTTGATATGCTCATGTATTCTGTATTTGCTTTTATCAAGGCCCAGTGACAAGTGCCAGTTCATTCGTTTCTCTTTCCAGTATTCAAACCACTCCATCTCGGTTCCCGGCCTCACGAAAAACTGCATTTCCATTTGCTCAAATTCGCGCATCCTGAACAGGAACTGCCGCGCCACGATCTCATTCCGGAAAGCCTTTCCCACCTGCGCTATCCCGAAGGGTAGCTTCATGCGTCCGGTTTTTTGTACGTTTAAGAAATTCACAAAAATTCCCTGGGCGGTTTCCGGCCTGAGCCATACAGCATCACTGCCCTCAGCCACGGAGCCCATCTGCGTACCGAACATCAGGTTGAATTGCCGCACCTCGCTCCAGTTCTTGCTGCCACTTACCGGGTCAGCTATACCGAGTTCCTCTATCAAGGCTTTCACGGCTTTCAGGTCGCCCTGCTCCAGCAATTCCTCCATGCGCTGGCGTATTTCTCCGGCCTTCTGCGTTTTGCCCTTTTTTTCATACTGGGCAATTTTCGTTTCGATCAATTCATCGGCCCGGTAGCGCTTTTTGCTATCCTTATTGTCAATCATCGGGTCGTTAAAATTGTCTACGTGGCCGCTTGCCTTCCAGGTTTTTGGATGCATGAAAATTGCCGAATCCAGCCCCACGATGTTCTCGTTCATCTGCACCATAGCTTTCCACCAATAGTCGCGCAGGTTGCGCTTTAGCTCCACGCCATTCTGGCCATAGTCGTAAATAGCCGCCAGCCCGTCATAAATTTCACTACTGGGAAAAATAAAACCATACTCCTTACAATGGGAGGTGATGTTCCTGAGAGGATCTTCTTGTTGTGCCATAGCCGCAAAAGTAATTTGACAGACGGAAATACCTGCACCCGGTTCTGCATTCAGTCCACAATTCTGCTTTTTGAGATTGTGCAGATACGCTGAAAATATTTACACCTGGACCTCCGCTTTTCGCACATTTGAAAAGAAACTAAAAGCCCGTCAACCTGTTTATATCGCGTTAAAATCACTGAATAAAATGCAGCCGAAAGATCAGCACCTGTTGTTTGTAATAAACCCGATTGCCGGGGTATTGGAAAAGGAAGAAATCGCTAATTCCATTGAACTTCATTGTAAAAAATATAATCTTTCAAAAAGCATCTATTTTACCACCGGAGAAGATGACCGGCAGAAAATTGAAGAAAAGATCCGGGAAAACAAATTTGATGTAGTTGTAGCCGTAGGCGGGGATGGTACGGTAAACATGCTTGCTTCATTACTGGTAAACACTGACATAACGCTGGGAATATTACCGCATGGCTCAGGTAATGGCATGGCCAAAGACCTGGAAATACCGCTGGAGTTGAATGAAGCGCTCACTCTTTTGTGCGATTGCAGAGCCTGGCCTATTGACGTGCTCGAAGTAAACGGTTATTATTTTATTCACCTCAGCGACTTAGGATTCAATGCCCGCGTGGTGGAGCTTTTTGCAAAAGAAAAAAGCCGGGGCCTCAGTACTTATACCCGCATAGCTCTCGAAGAATTCAGGGAGTATGAACCAACACGGTATAAAATCGTGACTGATGAGGACAGTGAAGTTTTTGTGGGCAAAGCATTTATGATCAGTATTGCCAATGCACGGCAATTCGGAACCCGGCTGAAAATTAATCCCGGAGGCGATGTGGCGGATGGAAAATTTGAAATTCTGATCATCGAACCTTTTCCGAAAATTGCCTCTCCGGGACTTTTTGTGCAAATGCTATTTGAGAATATTGATGATACCAATTATAGCCGGGTCATCAAAGCTACCCGTGCAACGATCTGGAACTATGATAATGCTCCTCTTCACATAGATGGAGAGCCTAAGAACTTTGACGAAAAATTGGAATTCAGGATTTTACCCTCTGCATTAAAGGTAATTTATCCGAAATCAAAGGTTCAGGATCTGGTAAGGAAAACGAATGCAGAAATTTAAATATCCTTTAGAAGAATACGAATGGCGCTGGCTTTTCGATCTTTAATGGTGTTTCCTTATATTTTATTGATAAAAACTAAATTCTAATAATAAGATTATTTTTTAAATTAATTTGGTTTTTTGGAATTCTGTGGTCCGGCATATCAAAGGTCCGGCATATCAAAAAACTATATCTGAAAAGTGCTAATTTCGCCTCATGTACGCCATAATAGATACTGAAACAACCGGAGGAAGTCCACGATACAGCAAGATCATTGAAATCGCCATTTGCGTACATGACGGCCAAAAGGTGGTGCAGCGGTATCAAACGCTCGTAAATCCGGAATGTCCTATCAACCCTGACATTACCGGGATTACGCACATTACCAACGACATGGTGCGGGATGCCCCCCGGTTTTATGAAATAGCACGGAATATCATTGAACTCACGGAAGGCAGGATCCTGGTGGCGCACAATTCCCGGTTCGACTATGCCATGCTGAAGGGCGAGTACCAGCGCCTCGGATACCAGTTTGCGCGGAAGCAATTATGCACAGTGAAGCTCAGCAGGCAATTGCTGCCGGGCCATCCTTCATACAGCCTCGGCAAATTGTGCCGTTCACTCAATATACAGGTGGCTAACCGCCACCGCGCAATGGGTGATGCCGCAGCTACAGCCATCCTTTTTGACATGATTCTGGAGCAATACCAGCGCAGTTATGGCGGGCCGCTCATCAGTGATGATATGACCGATGCGATATTTCCACCCAACATGGATCGTGAATGTGTGGATGCGCTGCCTCATGAACCGGGTGTTTATTACTTTTATAATGAAAACCGCGACCTTATATATGTAGGGAAAAGCCGCAACATCCGCAAACGTGTTATCAGCCATTTCTCAGCCGACCTGAAAAGCGGCAAATCACTACGGATGAAGCAGGAAGTGGCCTACGTAGATTGCGAGGTGACCGGAAGCGACTTGCTTGCATGTTTGCTGGAAGACCATGAAATAAAACGCCTGGCGCCAAAATACAACCGCGCAGGACGAAAGGCCGGTTTCCGCTATGGCATTTACACCAGCTCATGCCATGAGGGATATTTGCACCTCAAAGCCATGCCGGTAAAGTCTGACCGCGAGGCCGTCCTGATGTTTACCACTACCGTCCAGGCGCGCAACCACTTGAAAAGGCTGGTGAAACAATTCCAGCTTTGTGAGAAACTTGCCGGCCTGGAATCAGGAAAAGGCAATTGTTTTGGCTACTCTCTGCATAAATGTCTCGGTGCATGTGCAGGCAAGGAGCCTCCCGTTTCTTATAATTTACGAGTGGAATCAGCCATTGGGAATTTCAGGTTTTCAAAGCCCGACTTTATGATTATTGTGCCCGGCAGGGAAGTGAATGAATATGCAGCCGTCCAGGTCCAAAACCACAGTTACCAGGGCTTTGGTTACTTTTCTGTAAATGGCGCTTCCAAAAGCCCTGCTGAAATTCTGAACTGCATCCAGGCCAAAAAAGATAATCCTGACGTCCGGAAAATACTAAGGCAATTCCTGAAAAAAGAAAAGAAATTTGATTTGATTGAGTATTAATAACTTGGCTTTCGTGTTAAGATTACCTTTCGAACATCACCGATAACTTCAGGATTGGCGTCCAATTTACAGCCTGTGATGAAAAGGGCAGGCAAAAAAGAAAAGCACAATAAAGGCTTTCAATTTTGGCAGCAGCATAATAATCCAATCCAATTGATCACAAATGATATGATGCAGCAAAAGCTGGATTATATCCATGAAAATCCAGTGAAAGCCGGCTTTGTAGCTGAACCACATCATTGCTTATACAGCAGTGCCCTGGACTACAGCGGAGAATAAGGGCTGCTGGAAGGTATTAAGCTGATGGCTTAACCGAGCGTGAGGCACGAGTGAATACTCGCGCCAGAAGGGGAAGCTTTTTGTTTTCTTTTCTCTATTTCCTCTGTGCGCTGGCCGTTTTGCTCTTTGCAACCGCAGGAACGAGGATTTCAATGTGCAAAACAGGGTTGGTTTTAGAATCGCCATCCTTCTCTACGCATCAAATCCAAAATGTTAATACACTCAATTCCCATGTCGCTGCAAACATCCGGAATTTTAGGCTTTGCAATGTTATTCGTTGCTCTTTCACCAGTTACAACAACTAAGTCTTCAACTTTTGCCAATGCTATTACGAAAGGGTCTGCTCCATAAGTCCCCTTTCTATCTTCTACCAATCTTTGATAGTTTGGGTTTTGTAGTATGTCGGAAACAGCATTTTGAACTGAGTCAGTAAGTTCAATGAAAAATCCATTCAGATTATTTTGCTTGAACCATTTATGGCATCCATCATCCTTTTTGCTGATTTCGTGTTCAATGAGTTCCGTTGCAATACCTGAACCGGATTCTGCTAATTCTTTGAACCTATCCCAAAATGACGGAAACGTGTCGTGAGGATAATATCTTACCCAGGCATCCAATATGGCACTTGCATCAATACTGTACTTTTGCATAAAGCAGTTGTTCAAGTTTTGCAAGGTTGGACACCTTAATTTTTATAAAATCCGAAAGAGAGGAAGCTGTCAGTTTATCCTGATAATATCCTTGCAAAGCAAGATTCAGAAATAACCCTCCGTTTTTGGCAATTATATTTCGGTAATAGTCTCCGCCAGGTGAGCTTTTTTTATCTTCATAGTCCTGATTGTTTCGATAATCCTGATAAAATCGATTGGTGGTTTTTTCAAGGGTCAACAATCGTCTTAAAATTACTTCTCTGCTTACACAAAATCTATTTGACAGCTTTCTTAGCTCGTCTGCTGTCCAATTGGGATTACGTGAATCATGAGAGCGAACTACAAGTGATTCCAATAAATAATTTGAAGGAACTAATACTTCCGCTGCGACTTGATTGCAGTAAACCTCTATCTGTTCGTATAAATCTTTATCGCTGTACCTAAAATTGCTAATCCCATCTGCACGTAATACAATGTGTACCAATTCGTGAAATAATGAAAAAATACGTCCGTTTTGTGTATCGTTGCTATTAATGACAATTACAGGCAATACATCTTTGGCAACACACGCTCCTCTCATAATATGAAGTGGAACACCGGAAGTTTGAAAAGCCAGAATTCCTTTAGATTCAAGAAGCTTCTTCCAATAGTTTAAAGCGTCATAACCCGGCTTAATGTCCCCAACTTCATTGTGATTAATGCCAAGATATTCAATGATTTTTTCAGCTAATTCTTCAGGTGACTGATTTACTGTGCCTTTTAATTTGAACTGAGGAGGTTCTGAATCAAGCTGTTCATACAATTCAAGAGCAATCTCTCTCTTTTGCTGGAAAAGCATTAGCTCTTTTTGAAGAATATACTCTTCGTTTTCGGTTAGAGTGTATTGATGATGGAATTTTCTAAAATCCTTTAATGGCTTGAAATGCTTGGGTGGCTTTGGGAAGTAAAACAATGCAAACGGACGCCTGTAAACATTTGCGATTTTATAAAGTTGCTTTACTGTGGGGAAAGATTCACCATTTTCCCATGCTTCCAGCTTTTCGGTCTTTACACCAATTTTCTCCGCAGCAAGTTCTACGGTTAATTTTACCGTATTCCTTGACCATACAAGCATTTCCGGATTAATATGTGCGTTGGTTCTTGGCATAATGACTTTACAAAGTTACACTCAATAACGAGATTTCGAAATTTTCAATATCTTTTGAACGCAAAATTATCATAAACAGTTATTTTGAAGGCGGTGTACGTTTATGCGGTTTCACTGGAATCGTTTTAGGGCCAGGCTTGGTCTTATCCGGATTTTTTCTTGGAACGGGAGACGGTGTTGACTTTTTGTGAGGTTTTACCGGAACTGTCTTTTTTGCCATTATTTTAGATTTCAAGGGTTAATTTAATACTCTATTTGAGATTTCTTTTGCGATTTCTTCAATTGTAAAACTCGCTGTATTCAAAGCCAACATGTCTGCTATTATTGGGCTGAATTTCAACACTTCGTTTTTACTGATTTTATGCCAGATTGGAAGTATTACTTTTTCTCCGTTTACTTCTCTTGCAAACAGCCCGTCCAACTCTCTTTTAGGCCATTCCTTATTGAAAAATGCTTCTGATAAAACCACAATTCCATAACGTGAATTATTTAGTCCGTGGTCAATAGAGCGTCTTAGGCTGTCGCCAACTCTCAAAGTAAATTCATCATACCAAACATTAAGTCCATTGCTATGCCACAGCAATAAATTATATCTTGCCTTTAAATATGTTGATTGAGAATTAATTGCTCTATTTTTCAAATAATCAAAAGCAGTATTCTGGTATTCATTCAACTGCGGATACTCTGATATCTCACCAACTTCTTTTCCATTGCTTGTTGAAAAAGAAAACAATCTGCCTCCATAAAAATCAAACAAATTGGCTTCAACTTCCCATTGTAATTTTTGTTTTTCATCGTCTGAATCCGTTTTCTCTTTATAGTTTAAAAGAGGTTCCAGCAATTCGTGATTCTTCTTTAGCAACAATACATTTTTATCGTATTCACTAAAGAAATCTTTTAGATTATCAAAACTTTCTATGTTGAAGCTGGATTTTCTCATTTGCAGTTATTTAGCTTGCGTACAACTTGTTTATATATTTCATTTTATCACATTTAGCCCTCCACTGAGGTTGTTATTATGTGATTTTTATCAAGTTTAGCCCTCACCCTTAAATATCAATATTCTCAATAGGATTCTGAACACCCCTGATCTGGCACGCTCCTGGGGCGCGTATCTTAATCCCATCACCTTTAGCAAAACTAAGCGGTAGAAGCCGTAAACACAAGTTCCCCCTGTCTGGTGCGAGCATTCGTTTGTACCTTCACGGTTAGCAGTCCACAATTGCCCAAGTGGCATGCACATGCCTATTATTGAATAACCAATTTTTTGGTAATGATATTTCTTCCGGTATCCAGATTCAGCATATAAACTCCATCTGAAAGATCACCTAAAGGAAGGTTGATTTCCTGATATGCCTTAAGATAGGTTGTATAATACACTCTTCCTGACATGTCACTAATAGTTAATGTGTATTGTCTATCTTTTTTCAGTCCTGTCAGATTAATTACTGCAATTGAAGATGCCGGATTCGGATACACTTCAAACTTTATTGCTTCCAGCTCATTCTCAGGAACTCCTACCCAGCAACCGTAGGTGGCATTTATATGTTGCGGAAAGGCTCCTGCTTCTATTTGTATAACGCTGGTTGCATAGGCATCTGAAACAAACACACTGTCGTTAATGCCATTTCCCCATCTTGCACCTATCCATCCCATTGAAAAATATCCAAAAGCATCGGGCACAGGAGTCGGGTGCTTGAACCAGTCCAGACTATGGTTGATCATCAAAGTGTCTATGACCTGAGCATTGGCAGGATCAAGTACAAGAATTTGTTTATCAAGCACTGAATCGGTCGGTTGAAAGGTAAAGTTTTTATGGTTTTTGTACTCGTTGTAGGTAGCCCGCGCACCAGAATGGGGATATACAACGCTTTGTGATAGCGTGCTGTCTGTTGTCTTAAGCGTGGTGAGAACTGTAATACTGTCACCGGGAGAGCTGAGTACAAAAAGTGAATCTCTTATTTTCAAGAACTCCTGCGCATTAGAGGCAAAATCGTTCATCGGGTAGCTTGCATATAAAGTATCTTGTAAGGAGCTGAAATGGTACAGCATATAGGTGCCGCTGGTGTCCCACCCGGTAATGAACAGAGCATTTTCGATTACCTCAAATATTTCCGGTTCAAAGTGAAAAGCAAAGCTGAATTGTTCCAGTAGATTAGGATAGGAATAAACCCGTATGCGGTAGGTGCTAATCGTATCCTGAACGAGCAAAACAATGGGATTGGTGGCATCTGTGGTTATTTGTTTGGCCATTTTCAAAATACCCGGTATGAATAGAGAATCCAATTTAGATATGCTGCCGTACTGCGGACTGAAAGTCTCGTCAAACGAGTATGAGAACATACCTATGTCCGAAACAACTACATAAGGTTCCGCAGGTGAGTGGGCGGATAAGATGGTCGTATTTGGGGGCCACCACCATGATCTTTTAAATGCAACACCCTTGATGTGTGTTCCCGGTACCGTATCCAATACGTTATAGGTATAATTGGACCCATTGTATGTAATTGAACCAATCAAGGGCGGAGTACCTTGGCTGGTATCTCCTGTGCAGGGGATTAAAAAATTTCCTATGCCGCATCCGTTGGCTGTTTTTAAGACCACCTGACTGATTCTGCTATCAATTGATATGGTGGTTTCTGAACCAGGCTTACCTGCATAATTTCGCCTTTCGGTATTTCTGTGCTTATCTGAAAAGCCGTGGAAGGAAATTAAAAGAATGGAGAGTCCAAATATGGTTAAACCTTTCATTGTTATGTTGCTTTAGTGGTGCCCAACTGTTTATATGTACGATAAAGCCGTCAATAACATTCTACCCGGGACGTTATTCTGCGCTTTTTCTTGTTTTTAGCCCTGCGTCAAATATCCATATTCTCAATGGATACTGAACACCCCTGATCTGGCACTCGGCTGTCGCTCCGCATACTTGCGGAGTGTCATCTAATGCAGGGCGTCCCGCCTAAATTAGCCCAGAGGGCTGAAATAGCTTACACTCGCAGGATGCGGAGCGAGAGCGGGAGTATCAAAATTGTAAATCTCATTTTTTAGTCATTTTTAAAAGTAGTTGAATACCAATTAAAATTCCAATTCCAAAAGATATAGCTGTCAGTCCGAATTGATTTAATTGCTGAAATTTTATCAATGTTCCAATTATCATACTTAGTCCTGTTGTCAGGAAGAAGAATGCACCAAAATGGAAAAAGCTCAAAGGTTTTTTGAAGGTTAAAGGATTGTCATTCCATGTCGGTCTTTCAATTACTTGTCCGAAAATGGCTGCATTGATTTTTGTGATAAATGGAATTGCAATTATCCCGAAGATTAACGGCATAATAATCATTGCAAAACTCATGTCAGGTTGAGCACCAATTGGTTTAATTATGTTCGGAAGGAAAAGAATACCAAGAATTACGGCTTTAACCTTTCCTGTCTTGTTCCAATCATTCATTGTCGTCTTTATATGTGTGGCAACGGCCTCGGCTAAGAAACGTAGGGCTTTCGATGCGATTTCCTGTCCACCGAAACCGAAATTTGCTAAATGAACGAACCTTTATGAAAGCCTTACCTGCCCCATGCTTTCTTAGCCATTGTTGGCACACGTTTTTTTATATTTCTCTTCTCAAGTTACAGTTACAACCAACATGAAAAGGAAGTTTTGGAGGTCGATTTTTACTGTATTTTTTCTCACATTCTTTTCTTGCTCGTTGACAAATTAAGTCGGGAACAAAATCTTCGTGTTTTTCAACTCTAAATTCTTTAATCCAAGATTTATCGCCTTTTATGTCTTCAGTACAGCGTTCCGAATCTCTGTAAGTATCTGTCAATAGTCTAATGTACTCTTTGACGTATGACCATGAAGCAGAAAGGTTCTCCAAATCAATATTTCTAAATTTTTCAGGTAATGGTTTGATTTTAAACATTGAACGGGTTGAAACATGCTTTCCAATGTTGTCTGATAGATTTGGGTTTTCTGTCAAATAGTCAATAGCCTTTTGCTTTCTTTTAAAATGCCCTTCTTCTTTTTCAGCAATCTTATTAAGTGTTTTAAGTGTTTGAGAAGATAATACTTCTTCATTTGGAAGGTCATTCCCTGAAATAGCTAAATCTGCTTTTAGTAAGTCTTCAAATTCTTTTCTTTCCCAATTGCTTATAATCTTATCCTTGCGATAACTAAAACCGATATACTTTGAGATAGTCTCGAACCCATATTCTTGTATTAATTCATCGTCAATAGTTTCAGGTATTTCACTCCCTTCAAAGAGAATATCAAGTTCGCAGGCTGCTCTTTCATAAAGATTGTTGATTGCTTCTTCTTTGAATTCATTTTCAATATCCAATCTATCCATTTCGGAAGCTGTTTTGTACTCGGTAGAATTTGCCTTTGCCTGTTCAATGAATTTATGGTATTGTGGTTTATACTCTAAAATGTAATCTTCAATCTCTTTACACTTAATGTTGTGAGCGGTGAACAATGGGAGTAAATCCTTTTCCTTGTTCCAAATGTTGTCGTCTTTCAGGATTTGAATCACCTTTTTGATTTCTTTTTCGTTTGCGTTGTATAACGTGAGCTCAAATGAGCTTTTTGGATTAATAACAATAGGGTTGTTCAACTCCGTTGTACCAATTTGAGGTTTACTTTCACGAGAATCCAAACTTTCAATGATTTCTCTAAGCGAGTTTAATTGTCTTAGACCCCTATTTCTTGGAGAGATTTTTCAAAAGAGTTTAGGTCTATT